>NZ_JBEOSD010000011.1:0-93710 GCF_040302735.1 Streptomyces sp. NPDC097619
CCACAACCCCCCCAACCGGGCTCCCCCCCCGGCCCCCCCCCCGGGGGGGGGGCCCCCCCCGGGGGGGGCCCCCCCCCCCCTTCGTTCGCGTTCCGCTTCGGCTTCCGGTTTCCGACTGCCGGCCACCGGCCACCGGCTACGGCTTCAGACCGTGGCCGAGCGGTACTTGCGGACGGCCAGGGTGCGGAAGACCACGATGATCAGGACGGACCAGATCACCGAGGCCCACACCGGGTGCTGCATGGGCCAGGCGTCCGGGGTGGGGTAGCCCTCGGGGAGATTGCCGAACAGCTCGCGGGCCGCCTGCACGGTGGCGCTGAACGGGTTCCACTCGGCGATGTGCCGCAGGAACGTCGGCATGTTCTGCGAGGGCACGAAGGCGTTCGAGATGAAGGTCAGCGGGAAGAGCCAGATCAGCCCGCCCGAGGTGGCCGCCTCCGGGGTGCGCACGGACAGGCCGATCAGGGCGCCGATCCAGGAGAAGGCGTATCCGAGGAGCAGCAGCAGGGCGAAGCCGCCCAGGACCTTGAGGATGTTCTCGTGGGTCCGCCAGCCCACCAGCAGGGCGACCACGGCCAGCACGATCAGGGTGAGCGTCGTCTGCACCAGGTCGGCGAGGGTGCGGCCGGTGAGCACCGCCCCGCGCGCCATGGGGAGGGAGCGGAAGCGGTCGATCAGGCCCTTGTGCATGTCGTCCGCGATGCCGGCGCCGGCTCCGGCGGTGGCGAAGGTGACGGTCTGCGCGAAGATGCCCGCCATCAGGAACTCGCGGTAGGCGTCGGGGGAGGTGTTCCCGCCCACGCTGATCGAACCGCCGAAGACGTAGCTGAAGAGCACCACGAACATCACCGGCTGGATCACGCCGAAGATGATCATTTCCGGGATCCGGGACATCCGGATCAGGTTCCGCTTGGCGATCACCAGCGAGTCCTGGACGGACTGGACGATGCCGCCGCGGGGGGCCGGGGCGATGGTCCCGGCGCCCGGTCCGCCCGTTCCGGGGCTGAGTTCGGTACCGGTCACCGGTCGGTCTCCTTCCCGGCCGTGTCGGCCGCTCCGGCCGTCCCCTCGTCGGTGTCCTCGGCCTGTTCCGCCGCGTGGCCGGTGAGGGAGATGAACACGTCGTCCAGGGTGGGCCTGCGCAGCCCGATGTCGTCGATCTCGATGCCGCGGGCGTCGAGGTCCCGGATGACCTCGGCGAGGAGCTTGGCCCCGCCGGTGACCGGGACGGTCAGCTTGCGGGTGTGCTCCTCCACGGTGGGGGAGCCCTTGCCGTAGAGGCCGAGCACCTCGCGGGCGCCGGGGATCTGCCCGCGCTCGTGCACGACCACCTCCACGCGCTCGCCGCCGGTGCGGGCCTTCAGTTCGTCGGAGGTGCCGCGGGCGATCACCTTGCCGTGGTCCACCACGCAGATGTCGTGCGCGAGGTGGTCGGCCTCCTCCAGGTACTGGGTGGTCAGCAGCAGGGTGGTGCCGCCGGAGACCAGTTCCTGGATCACGTCCCACAGGGCCTGCCGGTTGCGGGGGTCGAGGCCGGTGGTCGGCTCGTCCATGAACATCACGGGGGGCCGCACCACGAGGGCGGCGGCCAGGTCGAGGCGGCGGCGCATGCCGCCGGAGTACGTCTTGGCCGTGCGGTCCGCGGCCTCGGCGAGGCCGAATCGTTCCAGCAGCTCGTCCGCGCGGGTCTTCGCGGCCTTGGCGCCCATCTGGTAGAGCCGGCCGACCATCTGGAGGTTCTCGCGGCCGGTGAGGTACTCGTCCACGGCCGCGAACTGCCCGGACAGACCGATGGAACGGCGGACCTCGTTGGGGTGCTTCAGTACGTCGATCCCGGCGACGAGAGCGCGGCCGCTGTCGGGCTGGAGCAGGGTGGTCAGGACGCGTACGGTCGTGGTCTTGCCCGCGCCGTTCGGGCCGAGCAGGCCGAGGACGGTTCCCTCGGGCACGTCGAGGTCCACGCCGTCCAGTGCACGTACGTCGCCGAAGGTCTTCACGAGGCCCTCGGCGTAGATGGCGCCTGGCATAGGGATTCTCCCAGTGGGAATCGGGTGTTTCCTAGGCAAATCGTATGGGTGTGCGCGGGGCTCCGCCCTTGGGGTGGGCGGGGGCGATGGGGCTGGGGCGGTCACCGTAACGCGTCATATCGCGTCGCGCGAGGGAATTACCCGGAATCCCCCCGGGAGTGGGCCTCGGCCTCAAGCGCCGGCCGGGCTTCAGGGCAAGCCGCTACCGCGGCCCTATGCGGGGGCGCCGCCCCCGCGCCTCAAACGCCGCCGGGGCTGGATCGGGCCTCCGTCGTGGTCCCCGCGCCTCGAACGCCGGCGGGGCTCGATCGTGGCCGCCGGTGCCCTGAGCGCCGGCGGGGCTGGATCGTGGTCGCCGTCGTGGCCGCCGTGCCCTAGGGGTTGCTCAGGGGGTAGCCGGCCCGGTGGAGGGCTCGGGCGACCTCCGTGCAGTGGTCGGGGCCCTTGGTCTCCAGGTGGAGCTCCACCTCGACCTCCGTCAGGCCCAGCCGCGGATCCGTCCGGACGTGCCCCACGTCCAGGACGTTGGCGTCGACCGTGGACAGCACGCCCAGCAGCCCGGCCAGGGCCCCCGGCCGGTCCGTGACCCGGACCCGGAGGGAGAGGTACCGGCCCGCCGCGGCCATCCCGTGCCGCAGGATCCGCTGGAGCAGCAGCGGGTCCACGTTGCCGCCGGACAGCACCGCCACCACCGGGCCGCGCCCGTACCGCTCCGGCTCGCTCAGCAGGGCCGCGACCGGGCTGCACCCGGCCGGTTCCACCACCAGCTTGGCCCGCTCCAGGCAGAGCAGCAGGGCACTGGAGAGGGCGTCCTCCGAGACCGTGACCACGTCGTCCAGCAGGTCGGCGATGATCGAGAAGGGCAGGTCCCCGGGCCGTCCCACTTTGATGCCGTCGGCCATCGTGCTCGGCGCCTCCACGGGGACGGGGTGGCCGGCCGCCAGCGAGGGCGGGTACGCGGCCGCGCCGGCGGCCTGCACGCCCACGATCCGCACGTCGGGGCGGACCGCCTTCACGGCCACCGCGATCCCCGCGGCCAGTCCGCCGCCGCCGATCCCGACCAGGATCGTCGAGACCTCCGGGCACTGCTCCAGGACCTCCAGGCCCACCGTGCCCTGCCCGGCGATGACGTCCGGGTGGTCGAAGGGGTGGATGAACACCGCCCCGGTCCGGTCCGCGTGCTCCTGGGCGGCGGCGAGGGTCTCGTCCACCACCTGCCCGGAGAGGATCACCTCGGCCCCGTACTCGCGGGTCGCCGCCACCTTCGGCAGCGGGGCCCCGACCGGCATGAACACGGTGGAGCGCACCCCGAGCAGCGAGGAGGCCAGGGCCACGCCCTGGGCGTGGTTCCCGGCGCTGGCCGCGACCACCCCGGCGGCCCGCTGCACGGGGGTCAGGCAGGCGATCCGCACGTACGCGCCGCGCAGCTTGAAGGAGCCGGTCCGCTGGAGGTTCTCGCACTTCAGGTGCACCGGGGCGCCGACGAGCGAGGACAGGTACCGGCTGCCCTCCATCGGGGTCACCCGGGAGACCCCGGACAGCATCTTCTGCGCTCCCCGCACATCGTCGAGGATCACCTGGGGGAGGGGCGCGGGCAGTCCGTAGCCGGAGGAACCGATGGTGCTCATGCGGCCAGTCTCGCAGCCGGCGCGGACCGCGGCCCGGGCCCGCCACCTGCCGGGACGCCCGCGGGCCCGCGGGGGCCGCCGGGATCGGCCGTACCGGATTGCGCAGCAGCGGTACGCGCCGCACCCGCTCCGCGTACTCTGTCCCCCATCCTGCTCGCCCCCGTGTCTGAAGAGAGCTCTCGTCATGCCCTCCACCCCGGCCCATCCCGACGTGCCGGCCGCTCCCGACGCCGGCCTCCTCGACGCCCTCCAGCACCAGGTGGCGGTCTTCGCGCGCCGCGCGGAGCAGACCCGGCTGGGCGGCGTCGGACAGGCCCGCAACTCCATGGACCGCGCCGCGTACCTGCTGCTCAACAGGCTCGACCTGGAAGGGCCGATGGGGGTCAAGGCACTGGCCGCGGGCATGGGCATCGACTCCTCCACCGTCACCCGGCAGGTGGCCCCGCTGGTGGACACCGGGCTGGTCAAGCGGACCTCGCACCCGGAGGACGGCCGCGCCGTGGTCCTCGCGCTGTCCCCCCGCGGACTGTCCCGGCTGGAGGAGGTACGGTCCTCCCGCCGCGAGCTGATGGCCCTGGTGACGGAGGACTGGACGGAGGAGGAACGGGACTCCTTCACGGCCCTGTTGACCCGCTTCAACCTCGCCCTCGCCGACCGCATGGCCGCCGCCCCCGGCCTGGAGCGCCAGGAGACCGGCACCGCCGCCTCCTGAACCCCGCCGCGCTGCGGGTGGGGTGCGCCGGGGCACGCGAGCCGGCCCCGGCGGCCCCGGCGACCCACGACCATCGGGGCCGTGGTGCCCCGGCGAACTCCACCGGGGACGCGGGCGGCCCGGCGAGGGTCGGGGTGGCATGCCGGCGGGTCCGGGGTCCGGCCCCGAGGTCCGGGCCCCGCCCCCAGGTCCTCGCCCGGCGCCCACTGCCCACCGCCCCGCGCCCCAGGGCCCGCCGACCCCTTGACCAACCCTCCCGCCTCCCGCCCAATGGAAGGCGTGGGTGCACGGGGGTCCGTACAACACGCTTCCGGGGACGGTGAGTTCGAGGCGTTCGTCGCCGGAGCCGCGGCCCGGCTGCTGCACGCCGCCACCCTGCTCACCGCCGAACCCACCGGCGCGAACCCGACCGCCCGCGCCCTGCTCCGCGAGGCCCTGGCCCGTACCTACGCCCGCTGGGACCGGCTCCGCGACGACGACCCGTACGCCCACGCCCGCCGCGAACTCTGCGCCGCCTACGCCCGCACCGCCTGGCGCCGGCACCACGCGGGCGAGGGCCCCCTCGGCGGTCTCCCGCCCCGACTCCGCCTGGTGCTCGTGCTGCGCCTGTATGAAGGGGTCGCCGAGGAGACGGTGGCCGCCCAGCTCGGCCTCTCCCCGGAACGGGTCCGCGCCCGCTACGCCCGCGCCCTCGCCGCACTCACCGCGCCCCGACCCCGGCGGGCCTCGTGAGCGCCCGCCACGAATCCGAGGTCAGGGCCCTCCTCGACGGCCCGCACCCACCCGTGCCCCCGGACCTGGCCGCACTCGCCGCCGGCCGCGGCCACCACCTGCTGCGCCGCCGCCGCGCGCTCCGGCGCACGGCCTGGTTCCTGCTGGCGGTGGCCGTCACAGCCTTCACGGTCTGGGCCGCCCTCACCGAACCGTGGGTCCTGCCCCCCTCCACCTACGCCCCGCCCTTCGAGGGCCCGTGACACGACCCGGCCCCAGTGGCCCGGGTGGACTCGGGAACTCGACCGGGGGTGTCAGTCGGACTGGCAGCCGATGAGTTCGACCGTGGTGGCGCGGGCCGTGGTCTTGAGGGTGATCAGTTCGTCGATGCGCTTGCTGGTCGCGTCGAAGCGGAAGTCGGCGCGGCCCACGTCGGCGTGGTCCACGTCCTGGGCGTTGACCGTGCAGACGCCCTTGGCGGCCGGGTCGGACTTGCGGACCTCCAGGTGCAGCCGCACCTCGCTGTCCGAGACCACCTGGAACTTGATCACTTCACCGCTCACCGTCTGGCCACCGACGTAGTCGTAGCCGAACCAGGCGACCAGCCCGAGCATGCCCGCGCCCAGCACCGAGCCGATGATCTTCAGGTTGCGGTCCGCGCGCTGGTCCGCGGAGCGGCCGTACCGGCCCTCGGGGAGGCTCTCGCGTACCGCGTTCATCGACCGGATCCTTTCGGCAGGGCTCTTCTGTCGTGCGGACCCGAGGGCCCGCGGAATTTTCCGTCCCCCGGTTCGGTCACTATAGAAGCCGTCCACCCCGCCCCATCACCGAGGGATCGAGTCTTGACTGAGCAGCTTCGACTGATGGCCGTCCACGCCCACCCCGACGACGAGTCGAGCAAGGGCGCAGCGACCATGGCCAAGTACGTGTCCGAGGGAGTGGACGTCCTGGTCGTCACCTGCACCGGTGGTGAGCGCGGCTCCGTCCTCAATCCCAAGCTCCAGGGCGACAAGTACATCGAGGAGAACATCCACGAGGTCCGCCGCAAGGAGATGGACGAGGCCCGCGAGATCCTCGGCGTCCGCCAGGAGTGGCTGGGCTACGTGGACTCCGGCCTGCCGGAGGGCGACCCGCTGCCCCCGCTCCCCGAGGGCTGTTTCGCCCTGGAGGACGTGGACGCGGCCGCCGGGCGCCTGGTGGCGCAGATCCGCTCCTTCCGCCCGCAGGTGATCACCACCTACGACGAGAACGGCGGCTACCCGCACCCCGACCACATCATGACCCACAAGATCACGATGGTGGCCTTCGAGGGCGCGGGCGACCCCGCCGCCTACCCGGAGGAGGAGTTCGGGCCGGTCTGGCAGCCGCTGAAGCTCTACTACAACCAGGGCTTCAACAAGCCGCGGACCCTCGCCCTGCACAACGGGCTGCTGGAGCGCGGCATGGAGTCCCCCTACGGCGAGTGGATCAAGCGCTGGGACGAGTTCGGGCGCAACGAGCGGACCCTGACCACCTACGTTCCGTGCGGCGAGTTCTTCGAGATCCGTGACAAGGCCCTCATCGCGCACGCCACGCAGATCGACCCCGACGGCGGCTGGTTCCGCGTGCCGCTGGACGTCCAGCGGGAGATCTGGCCCACCGAGGAGTACGAGCTCGTGAAGGCGCTCGTGCCGACCTCCCTCCCCGAGGACGACCTCTTCGCGGGCATCCGCGACAATGCCTGACATGAGCGCTTTCGAGCTGATCCCCCTGGCGGCCGACACCTTCGACAAGAACAAGGTGACGCCCGGCATCCTCGGCTTCATCGTCTTCGCCGTCCTCGCGGTCGGCGTGTGGGGCCTGATGAAGTCCATGAACCGGCACATGGGCAAGGTGAACTTCGAGGAGGCGCCCGAGCCGGGCGCCACCGAGAAGGGCGCCGAGGCCGCCAAGACGGCGTAGGCGGCGACCCGGGCCGCGGGGCCCCCGGAGCCGGTCTCCGTGGTCCCGCCGGTCTCCGCGGTCCTGCCGTGGCCCCGCCGCACACCGCGGTCCCGCCGCGATCCCGAGCCCGTCGTCCCCGTCCGGGGCGGCGGGCCCCTCGCGTTGTCCGTGCCAGTGCCAGTGCCAGTGCCAGTGCCAGTGACCGTCGTGCCGTCCGAGGCCGTCGTGCCGCCCCCGACGGCCTCGCCGCCCGTGCCCGGCGCCGTGTGACCCCGGTCAGGCCGGGACGCCCATCACCTCCCGCGAGTGCCGGTTCGGGGTCAGGCCCAACCGCCACGCCTGCCAGCCCGCGCCCGGGTCCACCCCGCGGTCCAGGGCCACCCGGTAGGCGTCGAGGGCGTCCGCGAGGGCCCCGTCCCGGGCCGGATGGGCCGCCGCGGCCAGCGCCGCCAGCTCCTCCCGGGCCCGGGCCGCACCCTCCCCGGACTCCCGGGCCGTGTACGGCAGCAGCGTGCAGCGCAGGAACCGGGCCCAGTCCCCGCCCCGCGCGTCCCCGTACGAGGCGAACAGCTCCGCCGCCTCCTCGCACAGCCCGAGGGCCTGCCCCAGCCGGGCGTTGCCCGCGTCGACCACCGCCAGCTCCAGGCAGGTCCACGCCTCCCCGTGCGCCAGCCCGATCCGCCGGAAGTCCGCCCGCGCGTCCGCGAGCAACTGCCGCGCGAACCCCGAATTGCGCAGCCCGCCGGTCTGGGCCGCCCGCAGGTCCCGGGTCAGCCGCCCCGAGTGATGCCGGGCGCAGGCCAGCCCGTACACGTCCCGCATCCGCGAGAACATCGTCCGGGCCCGCTCCAGCTCCCGGACCGCCCGGTCCGGGTCCCCGCCCTCCTCCAGCGCTTGGCCCAGGTAGTACAGGGTCCACGCCTCGCCGCGCGCGTCCTCCGCCTCCCGGTGCCGGGCCAGCGCCGTGACCAGCCCCTCCACGGCCGGCGCCGGATCCCCGGCCACCAGTCGGGTCCGGGCCAGCTCGGTCAGCGCCCAGGCCTCGGCGCGGCCGTCGCGGGTGCGCCCCGCCAGCTCCAGGGCCCGGCGCAGCTCCGTCTCGGCGCCCGCGGTGTCCCCGCGGCGCACGTACACCTGGCCCAGCTGGAAGTGCGCCCAGCCCTGGCCGTGCAGGGACTCGCTCTCCCGGTGCCCGGCCAGCGCCGCCGCGAGCAGCTCGGCGGCCTCCGCGAGGCGGGCCCGGTCCCGCTCCACGGCCGCCAGGGCGTGTCGGGTCCAGGCCAGGTCGGCCGCCAGCTCCGGGACGGACTGCAGCTCCGCCGCCTCCCGGAGCTTGGCCGCGGCCTCCGCGAGCTGCCCCTGGTGGTGCAGCGTGATGCCCAGGGAACACAGCGCCCGCGCCGTCCCCGCCCCGTGTTGCGCCTCCCGGTACGAGTCCACCACCGAGGTCAGTGTGGAGCGGGCCGTGTCCAGGTCGCCGAGCTGCCGGGCCGCGATGCCGGTGCGCCACTGCACCGAGCGGGTCAGGAGCCCCTGGTCCACGGCCCGGGCGAGCTCGTTGATCTCGCCGAGCCGGTACAGGTCCCCGCGCAGCAGGCAGTGGTCGCAGAGCGCGCCGAGCAGGTCCAGGACGGCCCGCTGGTCCACGCCCTGCGCGTGCCGCAGCGTGGCCGTGATGAAGCTGGACTCCTCGTCCAGCCAGCGCAGGGCCGCGTCCAGCGAGGGGAATCCGTGGTCCCCGAAGTGGTCCGCGCGCGTGGAGGTCTTCCCGTCGACCATCCTGATCACCGCGTCCGCGAGCCGCGCGTACGTCCGGATCAGCCGCTCCTGCGCCGCCGTGATCGCCGCCACGTCCTCTTCGGCCCGCAGCTTCACGGCGGCGAAGGCGCGCACCGAGTCGTGCAGCCGGTACCGCTGCCCGCGCACGTGGTCCACCAGCCCGGCCCGGGCCAGCTCCCCGAGCAGGCGCAGCGCCTCCGCGTCCCCGTCCTCGGACAGGGCGGCCGCCGCGGCGCCGCCCACCGAGACCCGGCCCGCCAGCGACAGCCGGCGCAGCAGCCGTCGCCCGGCCTCCGACTGGTGCGCGTACGACAGCTCCAGCACCCGCTCCGTCACGGCGGCCGGGACCGCGCCCGGGCTCCCCTCCGCTCCCGCGATCCCTCGTGGTCCCGCGCTTTCCCGCGGGTCCGGTCCCGTGCTTCCCGCTGTGCCCGGAGCCGTGACCAGATGCCCCTCGAAGTCACGGGCGGTGTGCGTGCCCAGCAGCGGGCCCGTCAGCCGCAGGGCCAGTGGCAGGCCGCCGGTGAAGCGGACCACCGCGGCGAGGGCCCGCCCGTCGTAGACGCCGCCGTCCCGGTCGTCCGCCAGGCCGTCGGCCCGGTCGCCGTACCGGCCCCCGGTGCTGTCCGTCGCGCCGCCGTGTGCACCGCCCGCGCCCCCGTGCGCACCCGCGCCCCCGCCGGCGGGGACCGCCGCCCGGAGGACCGCCTCCGCCTCGGCCTCCGGCAGGGGGGTCACCGGCAGCTGGTGCACCCAGGCCGCCATGTCCGCGGGCAGCGTCAGCGGCTCGCGCGCGGTCACCAGCACCAGGCTGTCCGAGCGTTCCGGCACCAACAGCCGCACCTGCTCGGCGTCCACGGCGTCGTCCAGGACCACCGTGACCGGCAGCCCGCGCAGGTGCTGGAGGTACAGCTCCGACAGTCGCCGCACCTGCTGTTGCGGCGAGGTCCGCTCCCGGAACAACAACTGCTCGCGCGGGGCGCCCAGGCGGTTCAGCAGGTGCAGCAGCGCCTCCCGGGTCGGCAGCGGGGCGTCCCCGCTCAGCGAACCGCCCCGCAGGTCCACCACGCAGGCGCCCCGGTACTGGTCCCGCAGCCCGTGCGCCGCCCGCACCGCCAGCGAGGTCCGGCCCGAACCGGGCTCGCCGTGCAGCACCACGACCACCGGGCGGGTCTCCGTACTGGCCCGGGCCGCCTGCACCCACTGCGCGATCCGGTTCAGCTCCGTGCGCCGCCCCGCGAACGGGCCCGCCGGCTCCGGGAGCCGGCCGAAGGACTGCTCCAGGGCGCTGCGCCGCAGTGCGGCCGCGCTGCGGTCCGTACCGCGCAGCCGGGGCGCCGCCTTCGCGGACTCCGCCGGCCCGGACCGGCGCTCCGGCCGGGCCGAGGCCACCGCCCGCTGCTCGTCGAGGAACGGCCGGATCCCGCGGACCTCCACGGCCGACAGCCACTGCAGGCGCAGTTGCTCGCTGCCGCCGGGGCGGCCCAGCTCGCCGGCCCGGCGGTGGGCGGCGGGCCAGTGCGTGGCGGTCACCTTCAGCACGGTGGCGGCGGCCCCGGCGGCGGCCACCACGGCCCCCGCGGCCAGCGCGGACCCGGTGTCCAGGCCGAAGGCCAGGTCCGTTCCGGTGGCGGCGACCGCCGCGACCGCGGTGACCAGCGCGGCGGTGGCGGTGTTCCCGCGCCGGAAGGCCTCGCCCAGCGACTGCTCGGAGGCCGCGGCCTCGTCCAGCGCCCGCGTCCACGCCTCGTACTCCGTCTGCCCGCCCGCCGCGATGGCGTCCAGTGCCGTCCGCGCCCGGGCCAGCAACTGCCCCTGCTCCACGCGCCCCCCGGAGCGGCGCACCTCCTCCTCCACGGCCCGCACCACGAGCCGGTCCACCTCACCCCGATGTACGTCGCGCATCCCTGGGCCCCCTCCTCGGCGCCGGGTCCGACCGGCCCCCGGTGTCACCGGGATACCCGCCCGCGCGCGCGGATCATGCGCCGCGGGACAGGAGTTGAGGGAGTTCAGAGCTTTCGGCACCGCGGGCTTCCGGGTCGGAGCGGCGGCGCTCAGGCGTTCAGGAGCCTCCGGAACTCCTGCGCGAGGTTCTGCTGCGCCCGCGTGCCGGAGGACAGCCCGTGGAGCAGTTCTTCCAGGACCACCTGTGCCGTCGCGGGGTCCAGGGTGCGGAGGACGCGAAGGACCTGCGAGGCGAAGGCGAGGCGGCCCGAGAGCTCCGTGCCCGGGGCGTCAGGGTCGAGCGCCAGCGAGGCGCTCGAAGCGAGGACGTGCCGGAGCGCTTCCCCGGCGTTGGCGTGGAGCCCCAGTTGTCGGTACATGACCATCAGCCGGATCCACTCCAGGAGGACCTGGGGGTGACCGCCGTGCCAGGCCCCGGCGGCCTTCCCCACGAGGCGCTGCTGCTCGTTCAGGGCTTCCTGGTGGAAGCCCTGCCGCCAGAGCGCCATCGTCCTCGCGGACGCGGCGAGCACGTCCTGCGGACGGGAACGGGGCGCGACCGCACCGGTGAGCAGGAGAAGGACGGCCCCGACCGTCACCAGGTACAGTCCCGCCCCGGCGTCGAGACGGAGCGGAACGCCGTCGGTCCGCGGGACCGTGCCGAGCTCCACGAGGTCGACCACCGCCCAGCCGGTGGCCAGGGCCCCCGCGGCCAGCAGGGTCGGTTGCTGCGCGGTCCGGTACCGTCCGAACAGGTAGAGCGCCCCCGGCACCAGGGCGATCAGTCCGATGAGCAGGGTGACGTATCCGTCGCCGCCCGCCGTGCCCAGCCGGGAGCCGAGGGCGAGCCCGCCGCGTGCCGTCTCGTGGTAGCCGTAGACGACGGCGCCGGCGTCCGGGCCCACCACCCAGGGCAGCAGCGAGCCGACGCTGAGCAGCGCGACGGCCAGCAGGGCCGCCGCTCCCGTCAGCCGGGAGCGGCTGGGACGGGCGGCCCGGTCCAGGAGGCGTCGTCCCGGGCCGGGCGGGGCCGCGGGCCCGAGGTCCGGGCGCACCGCCGGTGGCGCGCCGGGCTCCTCGGCCGGCTCCGGCGCGGCAGCGGACCGGAACTCCGGCCCGTCCTCGGTGCTCGCGCGCGGGCGAGGGGGCAGTGGGGCGGCGGTGGGGGGCGGGGCGGGGGTGCGTGGTGGCGTGGGCTCGGGTTCCGTCATGATCCGGTCCTCAGCACCAGGGTGTCGGAGGCGTCCACCACGATCCAGATCAGGACCGGGACGCTGAGCACGGCCAGTGCCCTGAAGAGCCGGTGGGTCCGGTGGAGTCCCACCCGCCGGAAGCGGCCCCCCGCGAGGGCGAGTCCACCGGTGAGCAGGGTCAGGAGGGTCACGCTGCCGAGCAAGGCACGTGCCGTGCTGTCGCCCCGGGCGGGGACCAGCGCGGTCGTGAGGGCGTCCCGGGTGGCCGTGCCCCCGCCGCGGACGGCGGCGAGGACCGTGACGGTGAGCGCGGCCAGGGAGACGAGGACCACCAGGGCCAGGAGGACGTACTCCTTGGCCCGGGGACCGGCGTCGGCGTCGGTGCCGGTGTCGTCCGGTGTGGCGGGACCGTCCGGTGCGGTGGGTTCGTCCGGGACCGGACGTTCCCGCCCGGCCGGGTCGCCGGACCGCACGGTGCGGTCGCGCCCTGGTTCCTCACCGAAGCGTCGGGGGCGGGCCGGGCCCGGGGTGCCGACCGGTCCGGCGGTCGGCTCCGGGCCGGTCGGCGGCTCCGAGCCGGTGGAGGACGGGGGTCCGCCCATCGGTGTTCTCCTCACGTGGGGTGGATGCCGAGGGTCCGCAGGAACTTCCGGGCGGCCGCGCGGCGTCGCCAGGCGCAGATCGCGGAGGTCGCGGCGGCGATCGCGGCCGGGGCGAGGAAGGCCGAGGCGGTCAGGTAGGTGGCGAAACCGGTCGTTCCGTCGCCGATGACGAGTTCCTCGGCCTCCGGCTCGGGGCCGAAGGCCAGCGGGCCGTGGCCGGGACGGGCGCCCTCGCCGCGGTGCACGGTGATCCGGTAGGTGCCGGCGCCCATGAGGCCGACGGCGATGGGCGTTCCGATCGTCTGCCGGCCGTCCAGCCGCACCTGGTAGGGGGTGTGGGAGCCAGGGCCGCCGAACAGTCCGATCGGCCCCTTCCGCAGTGCCTTCGCCCCCACGGTGGTCCCGAACTCCGTCGCCGGCGGGGGTGGTCCGGTCGCGGGGGTCTCCTCCCAGAGGGCGTACCAGCCCTCGGTGGGGACGGTCACCTCGATGGTGGTCGTGCTCCCGCTGCGCTGGTAGTCGACCGGCGAACTGTCGCGCCAGGACTGGTCGAAGTGGAACGTGAGCATGATCATCAGGGCCGCGCAGCAGGCGGCGATCCCGGCGACGGTGTGACCGGCCCTGGTCGGGCCGAGCTCGAGGAACGCCTTCTCGCCCGCTTGCCGCGCGTAGGCCCACCCCTTGCGGGCGCCGCGCCGCCGCGTGTCCGACACGAGCGCGGCCAGTGGGGACGGTTCGGGAGGGGGCGGGGGTGGCGCGGCGGCGGGGAAGGGCGGCGCGGGGGACGCGGGCGGCGGGTCCGGCTCCCCCGGTGGGGGGCTCACCACGTGACGGTCCCGGACACCGCGGGCCGCACGCCCCGGCGGGAGAGTTCGTTCCCACCGGGCTCGACCACGATGCGACCGGGCACGTGGTGAGGGCTGTTCGTCACGCCATCCGCCCCGTCGTCCGGCGTGGTGAGGCGCGCCGGCACGTGAGCGCCGTCGATGGTGCTCGCGGCGTCGTCGGGGGGTAAGGGCACGTTGTCTCCTCTGCGCCGCGGGAGGTGCCTCAGGGGACTTGCCTCCGTCATGTGGCGTCACCGTAGGGCGGGCGGCGGGGGCCCGTCCCGGGGAGGACGGATCGGTTATGGAAACTTCACTCAACGTGAGAGGCGTGTTGCGGAGGGGGCTGTGGTGACCCGGTTCGTGTCCCGCTCTCGCCCCCCCCGGCGCGGCGTCCTCGCGGAGCTAGGCGCAACCGACCCCGTCGTTCTGACGGATCATCCGACTGACTGTGACTCAGGTCACATGAGCGGAGGCGTGGTTGCGGGAACATCCTTCCCTTGCGGGCCGTTGGTGCCAGTGGTTCCCGCTGGTGCACCGATGGGGACCGGTCTTCCTGGTTGGTCTGAGGCACCGGTACAGGTTCGTATGCGGGCGATGACACAGGCAGCCAAGCCGCACGGGGCGCGATCACCGGCAGCGCTCGGATGGATCGACCTGTCGTCAACGGCAGGGTGGTCGGGCTGGGCTGCCTCCGTGGCATCGGTCTGACCCCCTGTGGGGAGGAACCCGGTGCAGTTCAAGGTCATGACCGTCATCATCGTCGTGCTCATCGCGCTCGTCGTCGCGCTGACCGCCGTCCTGTGCAGCCTGATCGGGGGCAGCTCGCGCCCCGCCGCGGTGAAGACGGGCGGCGTCGCCTTCGTCTCCGTGGCGGGACTCGGCATGGCGATCACCACCTACCTGAGTCCGGCCTGACCCCTGGCCGTGCGGGACGCCTCGGCGTCGTCCCGCACGGCAGGGTCCGGCACGCGGCTTCCGTGTTCGTCGCCTCGGGTCACCCCCGCCTTCCCGGGTCGTGCCGGGGCCGTGGTGGGGCGGGGACACGGCATAGATTGGCCGCATGCCGAATCGCCTTGCTGATGAGACCTCGCCGTACCTGCTCCAGCACGCCGAGAACCCGGTCGACTGGTGGCCCTGGTCGCCGGAGGCGTTCGCGGAGGCCCGGGAGCGGGGGGTGCCGGTGCTGTTGAGCGTCGGGTACAGCTCCTGCCACCGCTGTAAGTGAACTCACAGACCCAATAGTCGACGGTGCTTACACGTCTCTGATGATCACGCGCTTCCCGCAGAGCTTCGACCAGTCGTCACGGTCTGAGGTCAGAACGATCACGGGAGCCGGGACGCGGAGCGCGAGCGCGGCGACGAGGGCATCGATCGCGTACTTGTGTCCGTGCAGTCCACCGGCGTCCTGAAGCAGCTCCACGGCAGTCAGGGAGTCCTCCTGGCTGACCGGCTCCACTCGAAGTCGGGAGAGCACCCACTTCAACCGTGCCAGTTCGGTCTTCCCGTGTACGGCTTCAACAATGGTCAGCGCGGACACGAGGACGGGAACCCCGGCCTGCCGGGATGCCTCGATGCGAGCCGCCATACCGCGGTCGTTGCGCAGGAGCAGAGAGAGCGCCTCGGAGTCGAGCACAAGCGAGCGGGCCGCCTGCTCCTTCACGCGGCGCCTCGCTCGACGTCCTCGGCATTCACGTCCCCGAACAGCTCACGGCGAGCGGCTTCGATCTCCTGCTCCGTGAGCGCGCCGTGCTCCTCTTCGTGGGACGCGACGATCTCGGCGAGGCCGTCCATGGCGAGCTGATGCCTGACGGCTTCGGTGATGTAGTTGGACAGGCCGCGGCGGCCGGTTCGAGAGCGGAGTTCACTGACCAGCTCGGTGGGCATGGACACGGAGATGTTCTCAGTGGTTCCGGCGCGGGTCGGCTTCATGTCCGAAGTGTACGACAAGGTCTATTACATTGAGAGGATCATGGACACTCACGGACTCCGATGGGCGCACCTACACCCTCTGCCTGGACGAGCTGCCCCGGCCTGAGGTCGACGCCCGATGGCGGGGAGGCGCTCTCTCCGTTGCCTGGGACGGACGAGCCGGCGAGCGTAGTGTGCCGCTGGCCCAGTTGCGCGGAGAGCGCACGGCCGAGCAGCCGGACCGTCCTCGCCGAAGCCGAGCAGGAGAATGATCAAGTGGGTGGTGGTATTGCCAGTAAGTGAGGCCCGAAGTATGGCAGTTGGAGGGTAGCCTGGCGAGGTGACAGACAGCCTCGAAGTTGCGCTTGAGAAGCGAGTTGACCTCGACCAGTACGACTCCAACAAGCGACTGCTGTTCGCGTTGCAGTTGGCGTTCGATATCGAGGACATCGGTGCGGTAGCCGCCACCGCGCTGACTGATTCGTCAAACGACAAGGCGTGTGACCTTCTGTATATTGACCGCGATGCTGGGCGTGTCGTCTTGGCCCAGGGGTACGAGTCCCAGAACGCGGCCAAGTTGCAAGCGCCCTCCAGCAAGGCAGCGAGCCTTCATCAGGCAGTGAACTGGCTGTTCAGTAAAAACGAGCCGCTGGGTGTGCCTGACGTTCTGCTGGGAGCGTGGAGGGAACTGCACGATGCACTGGCGGACGATTCTGTCGGCGACGTCGAGATTTGGTACGTCCATAACCTTCCAGAATCTCAGCAGATTGCCCAGGAAATCAATGTCGCTGCAGGGGCTGCATTTGATCTCTTGCGCCAAGGGTATCCTGGCGGCGATATTAATGTCTCCAGTATCGAACTTGGTCGCGAGACTCTGACGCTTCGATACGAGAACTCGCAGACCCCGATTCTAGTGTCGGATACTCTTCAAATTTCTATTCCTGGCGCTTTCGAGGAGCGCGGCGCGAAATGGACGGCGCTGTGCACGAGCGTGCCGGTCCGCTGGCTCCACGGTCGATACCAGGAGTATGGGGCCAAGCTCTTCTCGGCGAATGTTCGTGACTATCTTGGTAGTCGTCGGTCGCAGAGTAATATCAATAACGGAATTCAGGACACGGCGCGCAACGAGCCGACGAATCTTTGGGCCTACAATAACGGCATCACCGCGTTGGTTCACGATTTTCAAGTCGCTGACAGTGAAACCTTGGTGATCACCGGTCTGGGTATCGTCAACGGCGCCCAGACGACCGGCGCAATCGGATCTATTCCGGCTAATGAGATCGGCGAGGAGAGTCACGTGCTCGCCCGATTTATCCGTTGTGACGACCCGGAGACCGTCAAGAGCATTGTCCGCTTCAATAACCGGCAGAACCCCACTCAGGCTTCGGACTTCCGTAGCAACGATGGCATCCAGCGGCGTCTGGTCGAAGATTTCATCAAACTGGGTGTCGTCGGATATAACGGCGGCCGTCGGGGTGGAGCAGAGGATGTAATTCGACGGCCGGGGGAAAATCAGCTGTCCGCCGAGACCGCTGCTCAGGCGCTTTCGGCCTTTCGTGGAGCGGCCGATGTCGCCTACCATCAGAAGAGTAAGATCTGGGAGCAAGACGACATCTACAGTCGGGTCTTTCCGGAACGCGTGACGGCGAAGCATATTCTCTTCGTGTCCAGCTTGATGCGCGCTGTTGAGCTGGAGAAGACGAAGCTTGGCCGTATTGACCCCGAGGATAGGCTCCAGGATCAGGCCGATTTGCTCGACTGGCTGAGCCTTCGCGGATCGATTGTGCTGGCCGTCGAGGCGATTGGCAGTGTTATTGAGATCCTCGTGAGCGCTGCCGTAACCGACTCCTATACCCTCATGTTCAAGAGGAACCTTGCCATGCCCAAGGCTTCTGAGACGTGGCAGCCAGTGGTTGAGTCGCTGCTGGCTTTCGCTCCGGACCAACTGCGCGACCCTTTGGTCACATCTAGTCCCCTCCGGAACCGAAGTGTCGTCGATAAGGCGGTGAGTAACTTCCGAGCCCAGGTGAATGCGGCGCGTAGGCACAACAGGGAAACGTTTGAAGAATTCGCCAAGCATGTCACGCACTAATCGCTCGTACTAGGAGTCCGATGATTATCCGTGCCCGCGCTGAGGGGGTAGCGGTCCCAGCTATTCGGTGTGGGCGGCTCACTAATTTAAATACTCGGACGGTAGTCAGTGGTCCTTCGTGCCCAGGGGTGCAGAGGTCGAGAACTGGATAGTTGCTACTCGGCGTGTTGGCCGGCCGCTCCGCGCGGTAGGTCTGGTGGCTGGAATACTGCGAGCATGCCGAATCGCCTTGCTGATGAGACCTCGCCGTACCTGCTCCAGCACGCCGAGAACCCGGTCGACTGGTGGCCCTGGTCGCCGGAGGCGTTCGCGGAGGCCCGGGAGCGGGGGGTGCCGGTGCTGTTGAGCGTCGGGTACAGCTCCTGCCACTGGTGCCACGTCATGGCGCACGAGTCCTTCGAGGACGACGGGGTCGCCGCGTACCTCAACGAGCACTTCGTCAGCGTGAAGGTGGACCGCGAGGAGCGGCCCGACGTGGACGCCGTCTACATGGAGGCGGTGCAGGCCGCGACCGGGCAGGGTGGTTGGCCGATGACGGTGTTCCTGACCGCCGAGGGCGAACCCTTCTACTTCGGGACCTACTTCCCGCCCGAACCCCGGCACGGGATGCCGTCCTTCCTTCAGGTGCTCGAAGGGGTGCGGACCGCGTGGGAGGGGCGCCGGGACGAGGTGGCCGAGGTCGCCGGGCGGATCGTGCGGGACCTGTCCGAGCGGCAGTTGGACTACGGGCGGGCCGAGGTGCCCGGGCCGGAGGAGCTGGGCAAGGCCCTGCTCGCGCTCACCCGCGACTACGACCCGACCCGCGGCGGGTTCGGCGGGGCGCCCAAGTTCCCGCCGTCGATGGTGCTGGAGTTCCTGCTGCGCCACCACGCCCGGACCGGCTCCGAGGGCGCCCTCCAGATGGCCGCCGACACCTGCGAGGCGATGGCCCGCGGCGGGATCTACGACCAGCTCGGCGGCGGCTTCGCCCGCTACTCGGTGGACCGCGAGTGGGTCGTGCCGCACTTCGAGAAGATGCTGTACGACAACGCCCTGCTCTGCCGGGTGTACGCGCACCTGTGGCGCAGCACCGGGTCGGCCCTGGCCCGCCGGGTGGCGCTGGAGACCGCCGACTTCATGGTGCGGGAACTGCGCACCGCGGAGGGCGGGTTCGCCTCCGCGCTCGACGCGGACAGCGAGGATCCGGACACCGGGAAGCACGAGGAGGGCGCGTACTACGCCTGGACCCCGGGGCAGCTGCGGGAGGTCCTCGGCGAGGCCGACGGGGAGCTGGCCGCGGAGTACTTCGGGGTCACCGAGGAAGGCACCTTCGAGCACGGCCGGTCGGTGCTCCAGCTCCCGCAGGACGGGCCGGCGGCGGAGGCCGGGCGGATCGCGGACATCCGGGAGCGGCTGCTGCGGGCGCGCGCGGAGCGGCCCGCGCCGGGCCGCGACGACAAGGTGGTGGCGGCCTGGAACGGTCTGGCCATCGCCGCGCTCGCCGAGTGCGGGGCCTACTTCGACCGGCCCGACCTGGTGGAGCGGGCCACGGAGGCCGCCGACCTGCTGGTGCGGGTGCACTTCGACGCCTCCTCCGGGCGGGCCCGGCTGGCCCGCACCAGCCGGGACGGGCGGGCCGGGGCCAACGCGGGCGTGCTGGAGGACTACGGGGACGTGGCCGAGGGCTTCCTCGCGCTGGCGGCGGTCACCGGCGAGGGCGTGTGGCTGGAGTTCGCCGGCTTCCTGACCGACCTGGTCCTGGACCGGTTCACGGCCGAGGACGGCACCCTCTACGACACCGCGCACGACGCGGAGCAGCTGATCCGGCGCCCGCAGGACCCCACCGACAACGCCGCCCCTTCCGGGTGGACGGCGGCGGCCGGCGCCCTGCTCTCGTACGCGGCGCACACCGGTTCCGAGGCGCACCGGACGGCGGCGGAGCGGGCCCTGGGCGTGGTGCAGGCGCTCGGCCCGCGGGTGCCGCGCTTCATCGGCTGGGGGCTGGCGGTGGCGGAGGCGCTGGTGGACGGGCCGCGGGAGGTGGCGGTGGTCGGCGACCCGGTGGAGCCGGCCACGGCGGCCCTGCACCGGACGGCACTGCTGGGCACGGCCCCGGGGGCCGTGGTCGCGGTCGGCACCGGCACGGACCCGGAGGGCGAGCAGACGGCCGAGGCGGAGTTCCCGCTGCTGGACGGGCGGGGTCCGGTGGACGGCCGGCCCGCCGCCTACGTGTGCCGCCACTTCGTGTGCGCCCGCCCGACCACCGACCCGGCCGAGCTCGCCGCCGACCTGGCCCCGGCCCGTCCCTGACACGGGGGTACCGACCCCGATACGGGCCCTCACCACGCCGAAGGGGCCCCGGCCGTCGTCACGGCCGGGGCCCCTTCGCGTGCGCCGCGGCGGTCGTCCCCGAGCTGCCCCGGTCCCGCCCCGCCCCCGCCGGGGGTGCTACGCGTGCTTGTACGCCGCCAGCGAGATCCCGACGTAGTGGGCCACGAAGGCGGCCAGGGTCAGCGAGTGGAAGACCTCGTGGAAGCCGAAGAAGCGGGGGGAGGGGTTCGGGCGCTTCATGCCGTAGATGACGCCGCCCGCGCTGTAGAGCAGGCCGCCGACGATCACCAGGACCAGGACCGCGATCCCGCCGGTGCGCATGAAATCGGGCAGGAAGAAGACCGCCGCCCAGCCCATCGCGATGTAGCAGGGGGTGTACAGCCAGCGCGGGGCGCCGACCCAGAAGACCCGGAAGGCGATGCCGGCGGCGGCCGCGATCCACACCGCCCACAGCAGGGTCCGCCCGGTGGAGGGCGGGAGCAGCAGCACCGTGAGCGGGGTGTAGGTGCCCGCGATGATCAGGAAGATGTTGGCGTGGTCGAGCCGGCGCAGCACGGCCTCGCCCCGCGGGCCCCAGGTGCCCCGGTGGTAGAGGGCGCTGACTCCGAAGAGGAGGCAGGCGGTGAGCACGTAGACCCCGCAGGCCACCCGCGCGCTCGTGGAGTCGGTGAAGGTCATCAGGACGAGTCCGGCGATGAGCACCGCGGGGAACATTCCCGCGTGCAGCCAGCCGCGCAGCAGCGGCTTGAGGGGGACGGCGGCGGCATCGGAAGTCATGCCGCCATGCTACCTACGGTGCCGTAGGTTCCCCGCCGGTATCAACGCGACTCCTCCGTCCTGAACGTGTGCTTTACGGAAGATTGACGGAAGTGGCGATGCTCACGTGAGAGGCCCCCTGGACATATGCGCACATCCACCGGATGATCAGATGAGTGCGGTCGGCACCGGATGAGCGTTGCGCGAAGCGTCCGGGTCGCAGCCCCCACGGGGCAACACCAAACAAACCCCTCAACAAGGAGCAATCGTGGCGCGCGACAACGCGGCTCCCACCACCGGCACTGACCTTCCCACCCAGCACGCGGGCCTCATCGCGTGGGTGGACGAGATCGCCGCCCTGACCCAGCCCGACCGCGTCGTGTGGTGCGACGGGTCCGAGGCCGAGTACGAGCTCCTGTGCGGTGAGCTCGTCGCCAAGGGCACGTTCAAGAAGCTCGACGACGCGAAGCGCCCCAACTCCTACTACGCCGCCTCCGACCCCTCCGACGTCGCGCGCGTCGAGGACCGGACCTTCATCTGCTCCGAGAAGGAGGAGGACGCCGGCCCGACCAACCACTGGAAGGCCCCGGCGGAGATGAAGGAGATGTTCGCCGGCGAGCAGGGCATCTTCCGCGGCTCCATGAAGGGCCGCACCCTGTACGTGGTCCCCTTCTGCATGGGCCCCCTCGGCTCCGAACTCTCCGCGATCGGCGTCGAGATCACCGACTCCGCGTACGTGGCCGTGGCGATGCGCACCATGACCCGCATGGGACAGGCGGTCCTGGACGAGCTCGGCACCGACGGCTTCTTCGTGAAGGCCGTCCACACCCTCGGCGCCCCCCTGGAAGAGGGCCAGGAGGACGTGCCGTGGCCCTGCAACACCACCAAGTACATCTCGCACTTCCCCGAGACCCGCGAGATCTGGTCCTACGGCTCGGGCTACGGCGGCAACGCCCTGCTCGGCAAGAAGTGCTACGCCCTGCGCATCGCCTCCGTCATGGCCCGTGACGAGGGCTGGCTCGCCGAGCACATGCTCATCCTCAAGCTGACCCCGCCGGCCGGCGAGGGCGAGACCAAGTACGTGGCCGCCGCCTTCCCGTCCGCCTGCGGCAAGACCAACCTGGCCATGCTGGAGCCCACCATCCCCGGCTGGACCGTGGAGACCATCGGCGACGACATCGCTTGGATGCGCTTCGGCACCGACGGCCGCCTCTACGCGATCAACCCCGAGGCCGGCTTCTTCGGCGTCGCCCCCGGCACCGGCGAGCACACCAACGCCAACGCCATGAAGACGATGTACGCCAACACCGTCTTCACCAACGTCGCGCTCACCCCGGACGGCTCCGACGTCTGGTGGGAGGGCATGACCGAGGAGGCGCCCGCCGAGCTCGTCGACTGGCGCGGCAACGCCTGGACCCCCGAGTCCGGCACCCCCGCCGCCCACCCCAACGCCCGCTTCGCGGTGCCGGCCGCCCAGTGCCCGACGATCGCCCCCGAGTGGGAGGACCCCAAGGGCGTCCCGATCTCCGCGATCCTGTTCGGCGGCCGCCGCGCCTCCGCCGTCCCGCTGGTCACCGAGTCCTTCGACTGGAACCACGGCGTCTTCATCGGCTCGAACATCGCCTCCGAGAAGACCGCCGCCGCCGAGGGCAAGGTCGGCGAACTGCGCCGCGACCCCTTCGCCATGCTGCCGTTCTGCGGCTACAACATGGGCGACTACATGGGCCACTGGGTCAAGGTCGGCGCCGCCGCCGACCCGGCCAAGCTCCCGAAGATCTACTACGTGAACTGGTTCCGCAAGAACGACGCGGGCAAGTTCGTGTGGCCCGGCTTCGGCGAGAACAGCCGCGTCCTGAAGTGGATCGTCGGCCGCCTCGACGGCACCGCCGAGGGCGTCGAGACCCCGATCGGCGTGCTGCCCACCAAGGCCGCCCTCGACCTGGACGGCCTGGAGATCTCCGAGGCCGACCTCGACTTCCTCCTCACCGTCGACAAGGACGTGTGGCGCGAGGAGGCCGCCCTGGTCCCCGAGCACCTCAACACCTACGGCGACCACACGCCGAAGGAGCTGTGGGACCAGTACCACGCGCTCGTGGAGCGCCTCGGCTGAGTCGAGCAGCACCGCCCCGCACCGGGGCCGCCCCGATCCGGGGCACATGAACGTGGGAGCCCCCGACCAAGCGGCGTCCCACCGCTGTGGGAGCCCCCGACCAAGCGGCGCCCACCGCAGAGCACCGGCCCGCCGGGTCAGGAGCCTTCCGGCTCCTCCCGGCGGGCCGCGTGCGTTCCCCGACGACGGACCTCCCCGGCCCGCAGCCCGGCCGTCAGCCGCTCCGCCGCGTCGTACAGCTCCGTCAACCGCCGCTCCAACACCCGCTCCGGGCTCTCGAAGCCCGGGCCCTCGAAGCCCGGCCCCTCGGCATCCGGCCCGTCGACGCCCGCCCGCGACCGGTCCGGATCCCCGCCGCCGAAACGGTCCCGGTCCCGACCCTGGTCCCGGTCGTACGCCGCCAGGCACTCCGGCACCTCCTGCCGAATGCCCCGCGCCAGCTCCCGCCGCGCCTCCGGGTCCGCCGCCAGCGCCCGCGCCGCCCACCCCGGCGCCAACAGGTCCTCGTACCGGCCCAGCAGCTCCGCCAGCCGACCGGCCGAGGCCGCCGACAGCTCCGCCTCCGCCGGATACTCCCGCAGCCGCCCGAACTCCGCCCGGAACCGGGCCAGTTCCCCCGAGGGACCGGCACCCGCCGGACCGGGCCCGCCGGCCGCGCCCAGCAGCGCCCCGGCCCCGTACAGGCCCGCCACCACCAGCGGCCAGTACGCCCCCGCCACCCCCGTGAAGGTCAGCACCAGCCCGAGCAGCCCGCCGCCGCAGCCCGCGAGGTTCGCCCGGGACTCCAGGTACCGCAGCAGTGGGCCGGCGTCCCGGTCACTGGTAGCCACGGATCTCCTCGAAGGCCCCGTCCAGGGAGCCCCCGCCCGAGGTCGCGTCGAACAACCGGCCCCCGGTCAGCTCCGTGATCCCCGACAGCTCCTTCCTGTCGGAGTCCCCGAACAGCACCGCGAACACCGGGGTCTCCCGCCGCTCCCGCGGCAGCTCCGCGTAGAACCGCCGGAAGTGGGCGGCGTCCGCGCCCTGGGTGTTCTCCCCGTCCGTCATCAGCACGATCGAGGTGAAGGTGTCGCCCGAGCCCTTCCCCAGGTGCTCGTACGCGGCCTCCAGACTGGAGTAGACGGCGGTGTTCCCCTCGGGGGTCAGCTCGGCGATGTCCCGCCGGATGGCCTCCAGGGCTCCGTCGGCCGCACCCGGCCGCACCACGTGGGTGTCCACCCGCTTCACCTTCGAACCGAAGGGCAGCAGGGTCACCTCCTCGCGGTCCCGGAAGCGGCGGCCCGGCGCGGAGTCCCCGGTGCCCGTCAGGTCGGTGAGGGCCGCCCGCAGCCGGCCGATCCGGTCCTCCCGCTCCATGGAGCCCGAGGTGTCCAGCACGTACACGGTCCGGGAGGGGCGGCGCAGCACGTTCTCGTAGGAGGACAGCAGCCCGTCGGCCACGGCGAGGGTGCCGGGGAAGGGGAGTTCGCGCCGCTTCCCGGCCTTCAGCACCGGCGCGGGCGTCACCCCGGGGGTCACGGGCCGGCGCAGGGTCCTGGTGGTGATCCGCCGTTGGGCGTCGGGGGTGCGCAGCCAGGAGGTGAGCCGCCGTCCGGCCTCCTTCGCGCCGGCGGGGGCGGCGGAGAGGAGGGTGAGCGGGTAGTCGGCGGTGAGCACGCCGTCCCGGGGCAGGATCACGGTCAGGTCCGTCCCGGCGTCCCGGTTCAGCGAGTGCAGCACCGACTCGTAGTTGACCAGGGCGTCGACGGTGCCGCGCCGCCGGTACGCCTCGGCCAGCCAGCCCGAGGAGCCGGAGGTCAGCTTCTGCCCGGTGAAGAACTCCTTCAGCCGGGGCACGGCCCGGTCCACGTCCGCTCCGGTCAGGGCCGCCTGGGCGCCCGAGAGCGCGGAGGCCACCGAGACCAGGGCGGTGAAGCCCGAGTTGGAGCGGACCGGGTCGGTCATCCCGTAGGTGAGGCGTTCGGCGGCCACCGCCCGGTGCACCTCGGACCAGGTGACCTTCTCGGGGTCCCAGCTCAGCCGCTCCAGGGCGGCCGGCCGGATGCCGAGGGCCACCGGGGAGGTCATGACCGGGGTCTGGGAGGCCAGCCGCCGCTTCGCCCGCGGGTCCAGCCGCAGGTAGTCGTTGGAGGAGAGCCAGACCGCGTCGTACCGGCCGTCGACCCGGCCGTTCGCCACGCTCTCGACGGCGTCCAGGGTGCCGGTCCAGGTGAGGACGGTCTCCACCCCGGTGGCCTTCCGCGCCTCGGCCAGCACGGGGGCCATGTCGGACAGTTCGCTGGAGGCCAGGATCCGCAGGGTGCCGTCCCGGTACGGGGTGGGGCCGCCGCCGCCTCCGGAGGTACCGCCCTCGGGGTCCCCGCCGGTGCACCCGGCGAGCAGGGCGACGGCCGTGACCGCGGCGGCGGCCAGGGCGGTCAGCCGCCTCGCGCGCTTCATGAGGGGTCTCCTTCGGGGACGCCGGACTCCGTGGCGCGCTGCGCGAGCTCGGTGAGGACCGGGACGGTGGGCGCGGAGACCTGGCGGATGCCGGACAGCCGCTGGTTGAGGAATCCGGTGTGCCGGGCGGTGGCGGCGACGAACTCGGCCACGGCCCCCTGGGGCCGGAAGCCGTGCCGCACGGCGAGGGCGCGCAGCCGTTCGTCGGTGGTGAGGGCCTCGCCGAGGCCCACCGCCTCGGCGTCGAGCGGGACGAGGGTGTGGTCGCTGTTGACGGTGGTGTCCGGGTACAGCACGACCAGGTCGCCCGGGTCCTGGTCCTGCATCAACAGGGCCGCCACCTGCGACTCGTACACCAGGATCAGGGGGTCGCCGGCCCCGCTGACGAAGTCCCGGAAGGGCTCGTCGGTGCTGGGGGGCAGGGCTCCCTGGACCCGGAAGAGCTTGTTCATCAGCGGGGCCGTGGCACCGATCGCGGCCTCGTCGCCGACGATCCGACCGCCGTTGGCCACGTACGAGGCGGCGGCCAGCCAGAGGGCGCCGGAGTTGGAGCTGGTCGGGTCGGTGGTCTTCACGAACAGGGTGCCGGTCAGCTCGGCGTACTCGGCGGACCCCCTGAGCTGCTGCCAGGTGCGGTCCCGGCGGGCGGCGTCCAGGTACCGGCCCATGAGCAGGGTGCCGCGGCGGCCGCCCTGGGCCATCCGCACGAGTCCGTTCTCGGCGAGGACCCCCGCGGCGTTCCGTCGGGTCAGCACGACCAGCGGCGAGTAGAAGGGGCGGGCCGAGCGCGCCGCCTTCAGGCGGGAGCCGGCCAACAGCCCCTTGGCCGGTTCTCCGCTGCTGGGGAAGGCGAAGTCGTACTCCTCCAGGGGGAGTCCGTCCATCGCCCAGGACCCGGAGGTCTCCGTTTCGACGGTGTAGCCGCGGGACTTCAGGGCCTTCACCACCTCGGGGTCGTCGAAGAACTCCGCCTTCTCCGAACCGATCACTCCGCGGACGGTCTTCGTTGCCGTTCCGCTCTGGCCCTGTCCTCCGCGCCCCGCGATGACGGCCACTGCCACGCCGCCGATCAGCAGGATCGCCAGGGCGATTCCCAGGATGCGTCTCACGGGGGCAGCGTGCTCGCGGAAACCCACATTCCACGGCGGGCCGGGTGAACGGCGGATGACGAACGCGTCCCCGTTCCGGGGCCGCGCGGTGTCGGCGGCGGACCGTGGGGAAGGATCCGGCCATGGCGTACGGCAGACCCGGTGCGCGTCCGGGTGAATGGCGGGGCTGGCAGGTGGCCCTGGTGCTGGTGGCGGCGCTGCTCGTGTTCGCCCCGTTCATGCTCTATTCGTGGGCGGCCATCGGGCCGCGGCAGCAGCCGACCGACGCGGTGCCGGCGGTGCCGCCCTCCCGCGACGTGTCCCTGGCCGCCTGCCGGGTGGATCCGGCGGACGGGCGGGTGACCGCGCGG
This sequence comes from Streptomyces sp. NPDC097619, assembly GCF_040302735.1. Classification (NCBI taxonomy): domain Bacteria; kingdom Bacillati; phylum Actinomycetota; class Actinomycetes; order Kitasatosporales; family Streptomycetaceae; genus Streptomyces; species Streptomyces sp. NPDC097619. The sequence goes on from NZ_JBEOSD010000011.1 coordinate 26,421, forward strand.
GTCACCGTGACCGTCGCGGCGGCCCGGCCGGGCGCGTACCGGATCACGGTGGACTTCCGGCGGGCCGAGCAGGAGCCGGGGGCGGGCGCGAAGGCGACCGCGGTGGTGGACACGGCCGGGGTCCGGGCGGGGGCGGTGCTCGCCGGGGAGGCGGTGGGTCCGCGCTGGCCGCGCGGGGTGGCGCCGTTCTGCGGGGTGTACGAGGTGGTGCGGACGGCGGTGGGCCCGCCCGGGCGCTGAGCCGGGGTCGGGGTGCCCCGCGGCGGGGCGCGGCGGGGCGTGCCCGGGCGCGGTGGGTCCGGCGCCGGTCGTCGTGGACGCGGGTGCCGGGGGGTGGCTCCCGGTCCGGGGCCTCCGCGGTCCCGGACCGGGGCCGTCAGGAGGCCGCGGTCAGGGTGAGCGCGGCGGTGTGCGCGTCCATCCGCGAGGCGGCGAGGATCGCGGCGGCGGTGTCGGCGCGGGAGGCGGCCACGAGGAGGGCGCGGGCGGCGGTCTCGTGGGCGCGGAGGTGCAGCTCGGCCGGGTCGGCGCCGGTGTGTCCGGCGTGCCGGACGGGCGGGGCGCCGCGGAGCCGGGCCACCTGGCGGGCGATCTCCTCGGCGGGCTCGTCGAGGCCGAGCTCGTCGGTCAGGGCGAGCAGGGCGGACAGGTGTCCGGCCAGCTGGATGTCGAGCTCCTCGCCGCGGCTGCGGTGGGGGAGGGGCGTGCGGCCGGACCTGCGGGCGACCGGCTGGGAGCGGTTCGGCTCGTACATGGGGGGGCCTCCTGGAGCGGTGCAGGGAACCGATCCTACCTTGGATCGAATCTAAAGTAGACCCGAGTCCAGGAAACTGGCCGGACTGTGCCGCGGCGAGCGCTTCAGGGTGGTGGCGGGAGCGGTTCCGAGCCCCGGAATCCGGGGCCTCGGTCCCGGATCCCGGGTCCGGGAAGGCCGGAGGGGCCCGCCGCGTCTCGCCGACGCTTCGAGCCCCTCCGATCCGGTCCGGTCCGGTCCGATCCGGTCCCTCGACCGGCTACGGCTGGCCGTACCCGTCCAGGAACTTGCCGATCCGGGTGACGGCGTCGGCGAGGTCCTTGGTGTTGGGCAGGGTCACGATCCGGAAGTGGTCCGGCTCGGGCCAGTTGAAGCCGGTGCCGTGCACCACCATGATCTTCTCGGCCCGCAGCAGGTCCAGGACCATCTGCCGGTCGTCCTTGATCTTGTAGACGGCGGGGTCCAGCTTCGGGAAGAGGTACAGGGCGCCCTTGGGCTTCACGCAGGTGATGCCGGGGATCTGCGTCAGCAGCTCGTAGGCCGTGTCGCGCTGCTCGCGCAGCCGGCCCTGGGGCAGCACCAGGTCCTCGATGGACTGCCGGCCGCCGAGGGCGGTGGCCACGGCGTGCTGGGCGGGCATGTTGGCGCAGAGCCGCATGTTCGCCAGGATCGTCAGGCCCTCGATGTACGAGGTGGCGTGCTTCTTGGGGCCGCAGACCGCCATCCAGCCGGAGCGGTAGCCCGCCACCCGGTAGTTCTTCGACAGCCCGTTGAAGGTGAGGCAGAGCAGGTCGGGGGCGATGGCGGCGGTGTTGGTGTGGGTGGTGCCGTCGTAGAGGATCCGGTCGTAGATCTCGTCGGAGCAGACGACCAGGTCGTGGCGGCGGGCGATGTCGGTGAGCCCGCGCAGCATCTCGTCGTCGTAGACGGCGCCGGTGGGGTTGTTCGGGTTGATGATCACCAGCGCGCGGGTGCGGTCGGTGATCTTCCGCTCGATGTCGGCGAGGTCGGGCATCCAGTCGGACTGCTCGTCGCAGCGGTAGTGCACGGCGGTGCCGCCGGCGAGGCTGACCGAAGCGGTCCACAGCGGGTAGTCCGGGGCCGGGACCAGCACCTCGTCACCGTCGTCCAGCAGGGCCTGCATGGACATCTGGATCAGCTCGGAGACGCCGTTGCCGAGGTACACGTCCTCGACGTCCAGGTCGATGCCCTTGGTCTGGTAGTGCTGCATGACCGCGCGACGTGCGGAGAGCAGCCCCTTCGCGTCCCCGTAGCCGTGGGCGTGGCCCAGGTTGCGGAGCATGTCCTCAAGGATCTCGGGCGGGCACTCGAAACCGAAGGCCGCGGGGTTGCCCGTGTTCAACTTGAGGATGCGATGACCTGCTGCTTCGAGCCGCATGGCCTCTTCGAGGACCGGGCCGCGGATTTCGTAGCAGACATTGGCGAGCTTCGTTGACTGGATCACCTGCATGACGGGAGCTTACGGGCCGCCGCCACCGGGTGCCCCGCCTTTTGGGCCGTACGGCGCCTCCCACCGCCCCGCCGATTTGTCCGATTCGCGGGATCCCAAGCCGGCACCGCCCCGCCCCCTTGGAAACCGCACCCGCCCCGCCCCCGAACCCACGGATTCCGCACCACCCCCACCCCCACGGACCCGAGGTGTTGCCCTCGTCACGTCACCGGTCCCGGCAGGTGGAACGTGGCCCGGCGAACGCCACCATTTTCGCTACCCTGGTGGTGTCGTTTACCGGAAGGCGGTCCCCGCATGGCCAGAACCATGATCGATCTGGACGACGAGATGGTGGAGCGCGCCAAGGAGATCTACGGAACGAAGACCAAGGCCGCGGCCGTGCGCGCCGCGGTCGAGGACGCCGTCCGCAGGCACCTGCGGCAGCAGTTCGTGGACGCGGTCAAGAGCGGCGAGATCAGCTTCGACGAGCTGATCGAGCGCACGGCGACGGAGGCCCCCCAGGACAGCCCCGCGGGTCGGGCGGTGGCGTGACCGCCCCGTTCCTCGTCGACAAGTCCGCCCTCGCCCGGTGGGGGCGCCCCGCCGTGGCCGCGGTGCTGGACCCCCTGCACGAGCGGGGGCTGCTCGCGATCTGCCCCGCCGTCGAGTACGAGCTCGTGTACAGCCTCAGGGGCAAGCACGAGGCCGCGACCGTCTCCCGCTGGCTGCGCGGCTTCGACTACCTCCCGTGCGAGTACGAGGACTCCGAACGGGCCCTGGAGGTCCAGCGCGAAGCAGTCGAGGTGGGCTTCCACCGCGCCCTGTCCTGGCCGGACCTCCTCATCGCCGCGACCGCCGAACGCCACGCCTCCGTGGTCCTGCACCACGACGGCGACTTCGACATGATCGCCTCACTCACCGGGCAGCCGGTCCGATGGGTGGTGCCCGCCGGAAGCGCCGACTGAGCGCGACCCGGGTCGGGGCGGCCGCCCGCGCACCCCCGTGGGGCGGGCGGCGCGGGCGGGTCAGTTCGGGGTGATCGCGACGACGGGGATGTCGCGGTCCGTCTTGCGGGCGTAGTCGTCGTAGGCGGGCCAGATGGCCGTCATCAACGGCCAGAACCGGGCCTTCTCCGCCGCGTCCACCGTGCGCGCCACGGCCTGGGTCACCTTGGTGCCCACCTGCACGCGCACCTCGGGGTGCGCGAGGAGGTTGCGGTACCAGAAGGGGTGGTCGGGGGCGCCGCCCGCGGAGGCCACGATCAGGTAGTTCCCGGCGCCGTCCTCGCCGTAGATCAGGGGGTGCGCACCGGGGTCCCGGAGACGTGCCCGACCGTGGTCAGGAGCAGGCAGGGCACTCCGTTCCAGAGGTGCCCCTCGGTGCCGCCGGACTCCACGTACTGCCGCACGTGGTCCAGCTGCCAGCTGCCCGGCCGGGGGTCCCGGGGGTTTTCCCAGTCGATGAAGGCCATGGTGGTTCTCCTCGCCGCGTCCGCTTGCCAGGTGTTGTTTAGCTGTCAACGAGGCCGGGGTCCAGAGGGCACCCGGCTCCGGGCGCGCGATCCGGCCACCCTCACGGACCCACCGGCAGACGTGATCCGGCCACCCTCACCCACCCGCCGGCCGACGCGATCCGGCCACCCCGCGCGTCCGCGCGGGGACTCCGGACCGGCCCTCGCGCGTCCGCGCGTGCACGGGCATAGCGCTCGGGCAGTGGTCTGAACCAAGCTCTTTGCATGGAATTGGAATTGAGGCACCTCAAGACGGTCCGGGCCATCGCCGAAGCCGGTTCCCTCACCAAGGCCGCGAGCACCCTCGGGCTGGCCCAACCCGCCCTCAGCGCCCAGCTCAAGCGCATCGAACGGGCCCTGGGTGGGCTGCTGTTCGAGCGGAGCCGGGACGGGGTACGGGCCACCGCCCTCGGCGAACTGGTCCTCGACCGGGCCAGGGTCCTGCTGCCCGCCGTGTCCGAACTCCAGGAGGAGGCCGTCCGGTTGGCCGCCGCCGGGCCCCAGCCCGGCTACCGGCTCGGCGGCACCCACGGCCCCCTGCTCGGCGGCCTCGTGGACCGGCTGGCCGCCGCGGAACCGGGCGCCCCGGTCACCACCGCCACCTCCTGGTCCGAGCGGGAGATCGCCGACTCCGTGAGCGCCGGGCGCCTGGACTTCGCGCTCGTGGGGGTGTGCGGGGAGAGCCGCCCCCCGGTCACCGCGGGCGCCCTGGCCTGGGCCGAGGTGGCCCGCGACCCGGTGTACGTGATGCTCGCCGAGGACCACCCGCTGGCGCCCAGGGACGAGATCGAACTGGCCGAACTCGCCGCCGAGGCGTGGACGGACGTGCCCGGGGACGGCTGCTTCGGGGACTGCTTCGCGGCGGCCTGCGTCCGCGCCGGGTTCACGCCCGCCTGCGTCTACGAGACCGACACCGCCTCCTGCGTGCACCTGGTGCAGGTGGGCCGGGCCGTCGGCCTCTGCCGGGCCACCTTCCCCGCCACCCCCGGCCTGGTCACCCGCCCCCTGACCGGCACGCCGCTCGTCTGGCGACACCTCCTCGGCTGGCACCCGGCCTCCCCGGCGGCCCACCGGGCCCCCGTCGTCACCGAACACGCCCGCGCCGCGCACGCGGCCGCCCTGCACCGCAGCGCCGGCCGCACCGAACGCCTCGTCTGAGCGACCCGAACACCTGGTCCGCGCATCCCGGACACCTGGTCCGAGCAGCCCTCCCGGCCCGTCATAACGTCGGCGCAGGGGGTGAAACGGAGGGTGGGCGGCGGGTGGGGGGCGTCCTAGCGTGACGGGCATCCCCATCCCCCTCCCCCTTCGAGGAGATCCCCCATGCTCCGACGTCACGCCCGCGCGGCGTGTACCGCCGCGGCCGCCGCCGGCCTGCTGGTGGCCGGGCTGCACGGCGGTCAGGCCGCGGGTGCCGCCGACGCGCCCGTGAAGTCCGCCGCCGTCGCCCTCGGCGCGGCCGCCGCCCCCGCCGAGCTGGTCAGCGCCCTCCAGCGGGACCTCGGACTCACCCGCACGCAGGCCGTGACGCGGCTGGGCAACGAGGCCGAGGCCGGGGCCACCGCCGCCCGCCTGCGCGACCGCCTCCAGGGCGCCTTCGCCGGCGCCTGGCTCGACGGGGCCGAATCCGGCACCCTCACCGTCGCCACCACCCGCGCCTCCGACGCCGCCGCCATCCGCGCGACCGGCGCCCGGGCCCGCGTGGTCACCCGCGGCCTCGCCGAACTGGACCGGGCCAAGGCCGCCCTGGACCGGGTCGCGGGCGCCGCCACCCCGGTGCGCTACGTCGACGTGCGGACCAACACCCTCGTGGTCGAGGAGGTCCGCGCCGGAGCGGGCGCCGCCGCCGTCGCGAAGGCCGGACTCCCCGCCGGCAGCGTACGGATCGAGCGCACCGCGCAGGCCCCGAAGCCCCTCTACGACCTGCGGGGCGGCGACGCGTACTACATGAACGGCTCCGGTCGCTGCTCCGTCGGCTTCCCGATCACCCGCGGCACCACCCAGGGCTTCGCCACCGCCGGCCACTGCGGCCGGGCCGGGACCAGCACCAGCGGCTTCAACCAGGTGGCCCAGGGCAGCTTCCAGGCCTCGGTGTTCCCCGGCAACGACATGGCCTGGGTGGCCACCAACACCAACTGGACCGCCACCCCCTACGTGAAGGGCTCCGGCGGGGCCAACGTCCAGGTCACCGGCTCGGTCCTGCAGGCCGTCGGCGCCTCCGTGTGCCGCTCCGGCTCCACCACCGGCTGGCACTGCGGCACCATCCAGCAGCACAACACCAGCGTCACCTACCCCGAGGGCACCATCTCCGGGGTGACCCGTACGACCGTCTGCGCCGAGCCCGGCGACTCCGGCGGCTCCTACATATCCGGCAGCCAGGCCCAGGGCGTCACCTCCGGCGGCTCCGGCAACTGCTCCAGCGGCGGGACCACCTTCTTCCAGCCCCTCAACCCGATCCTCCAGAACTACGGGCTGACCCTGAAGACCACCACCGACCCGGGCCCCGGCCCCGGCCCGGGCGACCCGGAGCCGGGCGGCACCTGGAAGGCGGGCACCGTCTACAAGGCCGGTGACAACGTCTCCTACGGCGGTTCGAACTACCGCTGCCTCCAGGGCCACCAGGCCCAGACCGGTTGGGAGCCCCCGATCGTCCCCGCCCTCTGGCAGCGCCTCTGACCGGCTCCGCCCCGCCGCCGCCCGTGACGTGACGGCAGGGGTGTGACCGACAGCCGGAGTGCCGCGGTTGCCAGGGGGGTGGCCGCGGCGCTCCGGTCCCTGACCGGGCCGTGCCCGGGACGGGCCGGGGGCGGGTGCCCCGGTGCCGCCCCGGGCACGGCCCGTCCGGCGTCCGGTGCCGCTACCAGCGGACCAGGGTCAGCAGCAGGCCCAGCGCGGCGAGGACCCCGCAGATCGACAGGTTGACGGCCCGGTGCTCCCAGAACACCGCCACGAACTCCCGGATCGTGGCGCTGGGGAGGAAGTACCGGGCCGTCGGCGAGCCCAGCACCTGCCCGTTGACCCCGGCCCGCCGGGCGGTCATCGCGGCCCGGAAGGCGTGGAAGTCGTTGGTGACCACCACGCACATCGCGTCGGAGCGCTCCTCCAGCATCAGGGCCCGACTGAAGGTGAGGTTCTCGGTGGTGGTGCGGGACAGCTCCTCCCGCCGCAGGTGCTCCTCCGGAACCCCGCGCTCCCGCAGCCAGTCCGCCATCGCCCGGGCCTCCGGCAGCTTCTCGTCCGGCCCCTGCCCACCCGAGGTGAGCAGCAGCGGGGGCTCGGCGCCCCGGGCCGACTGCGCCAGGTAGATCTGCCGGCCCTTCTCCAGCCGCGAGGCCAGCAGGGGAGGCACCCGCTCCCCGCCGATCAGTCCGGAGCCCAGCATCACCACGTAGTCCACGTCCCCGCGGACCTTGATCCGGCCGTACAGGTAGGCGTAGGCGAGGAAGCAGAGGAAGAGGAAGGAGACGTACACCGCCAGCAGGATCACCGTCAGGAAGATCCCGTCGAGGAGCGGGGTCCCGGAGTCGCGGACGTACAGCAGCATCCCGATGACGACGAAGACGGCGAGTCCCGCCAGCAGCGAGAGCAGGTTGGCCGGACTGCGGCCCTCCTTGCGGATCATCGTGATGCCGTTGGCCACCAGGAACACGCCGAGCGCCACGGTGCCGAAGGCGGGCACGAGCAGGACCAGCGCGAAGACGACCAGGGGCAGCGGCTCCGGCAGGTGGCGCACCTGCGAGAGCACCGCCGCCGCCGCGGTGATGAAGGTCAGGCCCAGCAGCACGGCGTTGAGGAACCGCCGCCGGTCCTCCCGGACGCTGACGCAGAACAAGGCGAAGAACATGACGGCCGGGACGAAGGCGAGCATGCGGATCATCGTAGGCGGCCGGCCGGCCGCCGCGGCCGGAGGCGGGGAGGACGCGGCGACCGGGCCCGACGGGCCTCGGGACGGTCAGAAGAAGGTGCGCACGTAGTCCGTGACGGTGCCGTCGGCGGTGACCACCGGGATCAGGGGCCACTTCTCGAAGATGGTGCAGGGGTGCGACATGCCGAGCGCCACCCAGTCCCCGACGGCCACGGCCTCCTCGGTGTCGGTCTCCAGCCAGGCGTGCTGGTCGGACAGCTTGACCACGCGGACGCCGTCGGCGGGCCGTTCGGAGCCGTCCAGGGCGTCGCGGACCAGCTCGGCCTCGGGCAGACCCAGGTCGTAGGCGATGTCCCGCTTCCCCGCGTTGAGGAACGCCTGCCCGGGCGAGGGCCGGGAGACCACCTGTGCCCACAGTCGGAAGGCGGGCCGCAGTCCGCCCTCCTCCGGATGCCGGTTGAAGGGCGTGAGTCGGGTGTACCAGCCGTGGTCGTGGGAGACGTAGGCCCCGGACCGCAGCAGGCGCAGGACGGGCCGGGACAGCTCCGGCAGTGCGGCGAAGACCTCGGCCACGGTGTCGAACCAGGCGCTGCCGCCCGCGCTGACCACGATCTCGTCGAGGTCGGCGGGGAACCGGCCGGCGGCGTCGAACTCGGCCGCGAGACCGGTGAGACGGCGCAGCCAGGCCCGGACCCGTTCCTCGTCGGCCTCGGGCACCTCGGCCTCGTAGCCGGCCACGCCGACCAGCCGCAGGGTGGAGGTGGCGGCGACGGCCTCGGCCACGGCCCGGCACTCCTCCTCGGTACGGGCCCCGGTGCGGGCGCCCTCGCCGCCGCCGAGCTCCACGACCACGTCCACCGGCCGGAACCCGCCGCCCGCGCCGGAGCCGTGCACGCCGGGGCCGTCCCCTCCGGAGCCGTCCGCGGCCTCCCGGGCGGCCTCCGTCAGGGCCCGGTCCATCAGGGCCACCCCGCGCACGGAGTCCACGTAACAGACGAAGCGGAACGCGGGGTCGGCGGCGAGTTCGGCGGCGAGCCAGCGCAGGGCGGCGGGGTCGACGAGCTCGTTGGCGAGGAAGACCCGCTCGATGCCGAAGGCCCGGTAGACCCGCGCCTGGTGCGGTACGGCGGCGGTGATGCCCCAGGCGCCGTGCTCCAGCTGCCGCGCGAAGAGCTGGGGTGCCATGCAGGTCTTGCCGTGCGGGGCGAAGGCGAGGCCGTGCCGGGTGCTGTACTCCTGGAGGGCGGTGAGGTTGTGCTCCAGAGCCTCGGCGTCCAGGGTCAGCACGGGGGTGGTGAAGCCGCCCGTGAAGAGGTCCCGGGCCTGCGCGGCCAGCTTCCCCACGGTCAGGCCGGCGGCCTCGGCGTCCGGGGGCAGCCCCTTGAAGCGGTGGTCGACGGGCTCGTCGGCGAGTGCGCGGACGGGATCGCTGGCCATGGCATCCTCCGTGGTCGGGCTGTTGCGGAGCGCACAACGGTCGTTGCGCCCTGGTTCCACGGCTGTCTAACATCCCCGCAGACACCGGGTCAAAGGGCACAGAGGGCAGAGGGGCGCAGTCGTGAGCCAGAGCGTGGACCGGGCGCTGCGGATCCTGCCGCTGCTGGCCCGGGGGCCGGCGGACCTGGGCCGGGTCGCGGCCGAGCTGGACGTGCACAAGAGCACGGCGCTGCGGCTGCTGCGGACCCTGCACGAGCACGGACTGGTGTACCGGCAGGCGGACCAGCGGTACCGGCTGGGGGCGCGGTTGTTCACCTTGGCCGGAGAGGCCGTGGAGAGCCTGGACGTGCGGGAGATCGCGCACCCGCACCTGCTGCGCCTGAACGAGGAGACCGGGCACACCGTCCACCTGGCCGTCCATCAGGACGCGGAGGTGCTGTACATCGACAAGGTGGACAGTCGCTATCCGGTGCGGATGTACTCGCGGATCGGGCGGCCGGTGGCGATCACGGTGGCGGCGGTGGCGAAGCTGCTGCTGGCGGACCTGCCGGAGGCGGAGCGGCGGGCGTTGGCGGAGCGGCTGGAGTACCCGCGGTACACGGAGCGGTCCACGGCCGGCCCGGAGGAGTTCCTGCGCGAGCTGGCGCTGGTCCGGGAGCAGGGCTGGGCGGCGGACCTGGGCGGGCACGAGGAGACCATCAACTGCGTGGCGGCGCCGGTGCGGGGTCCCGACGGGCGGGTGGTGGCGGCGATGTCCCTGTCGGCCCCGGGGGCGTTGGTGGGGGAGGCGGAGCTGCTGGAGCTGCTGCCGCTGGTCCGCCGTACCGCGCGGGCCGTGGGCCGGGACTACTCGGGCGTGGACGAGCCCGCCGGAGACGAGCCGGACGGGGACGGGGCGGCCGGGGATGGGCCGGGCGCGGACGAACGGGGCGGCGCGGGCCCGGAGCGCCCCTGAGCGACCCCGCGAGGCCGAGCGCTCCCTCGGAGCCCGGGAAGGGCCCGCACGGGCCCGGACGCGCGGCAGGGGCGGCCCCCCTTCCGGAGGCCGCCCCCGTCTCCGCTCAGGAGCAGTACTGCGCTTCCTTGCCGATGGAGCGGTACATGCAGTCCGCGTTCTCCAGGAGCTGGAGCACCGCGTCGCGGTTGCGGCTGGTCTCGCGCTCGATCACCTCGTCGGGCGGGTAGAAGCCGCCGCCGCCCGAGGAGGCCGGGTACATCTCGAAGGTGTAGCCGAAGATCTTCTGGGTGCCCCACAGCCAGTCGTCGATGGTGCCGTCGGTGATGTAGAGGTCACTGGACTGCTCGGGGGTGTAGCCGTTGCTGCGGGCCATCTTCTGGCCCACGGCCTTGAAGGCGCCCAGGTCGTCGGCGGTCAGGCCGGGGGCGGTGTCGTTGTAGGTCCAGCCGTACGGCCAGAGGACCAGCTCGCTGTAGGTGTGGAAGTCGATGGCGGCGCGGATCTGCTGCTTGCCGCCGACGACCCGGCTGCGCACGAAGTCGGAGACCACCTTGACCTCGGGGGCCGACTCGGCGGCGGCGCCGCGGTAGGTCTCGGAGCTCTTGCTGCTGCTGGAGCCGCCGCAGCAGCCCCACTTGTAGTTCCAGTTGCGGTTCTCGTCGGTGCCGACGTAGCTGGAACCGGAGTTGGGCTGCCGGTTCTTGCGCCAGGACCGGTAGGAGCCGGAGGCGATGTCGTACTCGCCGCCGTCGGGGTTGAGGTCCGGGATGATCCAGATCTCGCGGTTGTTCACCATGTTGGTGATGCGGGTGTCGCTGCCGTATCCCGCGCCGAACTCGCGCAGCAGGTAGAGCGCCATCTCGACGGTGAGGTGCTCGCGGGCGTGCTGGTGGTGGGTGAAGAGGACCTCGGGCTCGGCCTCGTCGGTGCCCACGTTGTCGCTGATCTTGATGGCGACCAGGTCGCGGCCCTGGTAGGACTTGCCGATCACCCGCTTGCTCATGATGTTCGGGTAGGCGGCGAGCCGCTGGTCGATCTCCGCGCTCATCTCGGCGTAGTTGTGGTAGCGCGAGTCGGCGGAGGGGAAGTCCATGGGGGCCGCGGCGACCCCGGGCAGGGAGCGGTTCGGCGGTCCGGCGAGGGCGGTGAGCTTGTACCCCGTGGCCCGGAGCTTCTTCGCCTGCATGGTGTCGGCGCTGACGACGACGGTGTGGTCGTCGACCTCGTCGATGGAGACCCCGTAGGCCAGCAGGGCGGTGCGGTCGGCGACGGTGGAGGGTCCGTGGACCCGGTACTGCGCGATCGCCTCGTCCTGGGTGGCGGTGGAGGGGGTGGCGGGGGCCGAGGCGGTGGCGCTCGTGCCGAGGGCCGGGGCGCCGAGCGAGAGGGCCAGTACGGCCGCCATGACGGCGGTCGTCCGTCCTCGCCGGCTGCGGATGCGTAGCCGCATGCGATCTCCTGGGTGTGGAGGTGTGGGGGTGGCTCCGTGCGGACGCCGCACAGCGTGCGCCTATGGCATGTCCCGGTCAAGAGTCCGGAACCGGCCAGAGTGGCGCCCGCGGACCGGCCCTCCGGCCGGCCCGCGGGCGCCATCCCCCACTGCTACCGCCTACGGCAGGTTGTGCACGTGCGGACCCACCGCGTTCGACCAGGCGTTTCCGGCGGTCGCGTCCCAGTTGGTGGACCAGGTCATCGCGCCGCGCAGGCTCGGGTAGGTCTTGGACGGCTTGAAGGAGCCGCAGCCGGTGCCGCGGGTCAGGCAGTCCAGGGCGTTGTTCACGATGGACGGGGCCACGTAGCCGCTGCCCGCGCCGCGGGTGGAGGCGGGCACCCCGATGCCGACCTGCGAGGGGTCGAGGCCGTTCTCCAGCTGGATGCAGGCCAGGGCGGTGAGGAAGTCCACCGAGCCCTGCGAGTAGACCTTGCCGTCGCAGCCGAGCATGGCCCCGCTGTTGTAGTACTGCATGTTGACGACGGTCAGGATGTCCTTGATGTTCAGCGCCGTCTTGAAGTAGCCGTTCGACGGGGACTGCATGTCGATGGTCTGCGGGGCCATGGTGATGACGAGCGAGGGGCCCGCCTTCGCCGACAGGGCGCGCAGCGCCTGGGTCATGTAGGTGGCGTTGAGGCCGTTCTCCAGGTCGATGTCGATCCCGTTGAAGCCGTACTCCTGCATCAGCGCGTACGCCGAGTTCGCGAGGTTGGTCGCGGAGGCGGAGTCGTTGACGGTGATGGTGCCCTTCTCGCCGCCGATGGAGAGGATGACCGACTTGCCGGCGGCCTTCTTCGCGGCGATGTCCGCCTTGAACTGCGGCACCGTGTAGCCGTTGAGCCCGGCGCTGTCGAGGTTGAAGGTGATGGCGCCCGGGGTGGAGGTGGCGTCGGCGAAGGAGACCGCGATGATGTCGTACTGCGCCGGGACGTCGGAGAGCTTCTGGACGGCGGCGCCGTTGTTGAAGTTCTGCCAGTAGCCGGTCACGGCGTGCCGCGGGACCCCGGGGTTCGGGTTGCCGCCGCCGGGCAGGGTGGTGGCGGTGACGGGCGGGGCGGACTTGACGCTCTCGCCGGCCGCGTTGAAGGCGCTCACCTGGAACGAGTACGAGGTGGCGGCGGTCAGGCCGGTCCGCGTGAGGCTGGTCCCGGTGAGCTCCGCCACCCGGACGCCGTCCTGGTAGACCCGGTAGCCCGCGGCGCCGGAGACGGCGCTCCAGGAGAGGTTCAGCGAGGAGGAGGTGGCTCCGCCCGCGGTGAGTCCGGCCGGGGCGCCGGGGATCACGGGGCCGGGGTCGGTGCCCCCGCCGCCGTCGGGGCCGAAGACGCTGAACTCGTCCACGTGGTAGGCGGGCTGGCCGTACCAGCCGTGCGTGAAGACGGTCACCTGGGTGGTGTTCGCGCCGGTGGTGAAGGTCGTGGACAGCTTCTGCCAGCCGCCGCCGGAGCCCGGGGTCCAGGTCGAGACGTCCTGGGTGCCGGTGCCGCTCGCGCCCAGGTAGACGTAGCTGCCCTGCACCCAGGTGCTCAGGGTGTAGGTCGAGGACGGCTTGACCGTCACGACCTGCGAGCACTTGGCGTTGTCCGAGCCTGCCGGGGTGGCTTTGAGCGAGGCGGCCCCGGCGTACACCGGAGAGCTCGCCGTGGCGCCGCTGCCGGCGGAACAGGACCAGTTGGACAGGCCGTTCTCGAAGCCGCCGTTGCGCGCGACGTTGACGTCGGCGGCTTGGGCGGTGCCCGCGGCCAAGCCGGTCAGCCCGGTGGCCACGAGCAGCCCGGCGGCTGCGAAGGAGACGGAGCGTATGCGGTTCACGAAGGCTCCAGCGGGGGGAAGGGGAGGGGATGGGGCGGAGCGTGCGGCGGTACGGAAGCGGCGCGGGGAGAGAGGTGGGGCCGGTGGGGGATCCGTGAGCAACGAGCAGCGCCCCTCCGTAAGTTGGTCCAGACCAATGCTCCTGTCAAGGGTCCTGGCCGGTATCGGATACGGCCGAAGGTCCTGTGCCGGGAGTGACCGGATTTGGTGATGAATTGGCAGTGGTGAATCAGCCGGCGACCGAAATTCGGTGTCCGGGGAAAACAACAAGGCCCTGCCCGGACCCTTAAGGCGTGGATAAGGTGCTGGGGCAGGAGGCCAGAGCAGTGATCGTTTGCGGTCGCGCAGCATCGGCGCGGCCGCGGGGACCGGGGTGAACGGGGGATTCACATGCCGACCGCCATTGCCGTGACCAGCGCGGACCTGGTGCTGCCCGCACCGGACCGGCACACGCCGACGGCCACCGCGCTGGAGTCCCCGGACCGCGCCGGACTGGATGCCTCCGTGGCCGAACTGTCCGCTCTCGTCGAGCGGTTCGGCTACGTCATAGCCGTCCTCCCCTCCTCGCTTCCGGCCGTTTTCGCCCGCCGCCTGCACGCCGTCCGCGCGATCCTCGAAACTGACCGGATCGCGCTCCTTGACATCGATCTGCCCCCGCTGGGCATCGCCCTGCTGGTCCGGCAGCTCCGCCAGCTCTCCGTCTGCGACTTCAGCCCCGGGGTGCTCGCCTCGGCCGCCCGGCTGCTCTCGCACTACATCTACTCCGGCGCCCTGCTCGGCTCCGTGGCCCGCCTGGACCGCATACCCGTCGGCCTCAAGAGCCACGCCAAGTCCTGGGTGCCCGGCTCCCAGTTCGCCGTCCTCGCCAACCCCCGCCCCAGCCTGGTGAAGCTCCCCGGCGGCTCCAAGGCGGCCCCCGAGCTGCCCGCCGGCCCCGAGTTCGGCACCCAGCTCACCTTCGCCCGCGGGCAGCTCGCCTCCGACTGGGTCGCCACCGACCTGGCCCCCGCCTGGCGGGTCCAGGGCGTCCTCGAGTGCCCCCTGCCCGCCTCCTCCGCCCCCTGGTGGGGCACCCCGCGGCTGGTGGAGTTCGCCGCGGCCATCCCCGACATCTCCGTCCTCTACCAGTTGGTCGCCTCCGTGCGGCGCGAGGAGTGCCGCTGGTGCGGACTCGAACTGATAGGCGACCGCTGCGGGTTCTGCTCCGCCCCGCTCGCCGCCCCCCTGTCGGGCCCCTGACCCCGACCCGCCGCCGGACCGCCGCCCGGCGGCAGCCCGGCACCCGAACGATCCGAACCATCCCGACGAGGAAGTCCGGTCCATGAACTCACGTCAGCGGCGCGGTGTGCTCCTGCTCCTCCTGTCCGTGCTGTGCGCGCTCGGGGCCTTCGCCGGGGTCCTCTCGGTGATCTCCGACGTCAATTCCAAGGTCGGACCGGAAGTCACCGTGTACCGGGTCAAGCAGGACATCGCCCCCTTCAGCGAGCTGGTCCCCGAGGACTTCAGGAAGACCTCCATGCCCGAGCGCTGGCTCTCCGACACCGCCGTCACCGACCTCGCCGAGCTGCGCGGCAAGACCGTACTGACCACCCTGAAGGCGGGCTCGCTGCTCCAGAGCGACGTCCTCGCCGACCTGCCGCGGGTCAAGGCCGGCGAGCAGGAGATCGCCATCATGGTCGACAACTCCACCGGCGTCGCCGGGAAGATCCGGCCCGGCGACCTGGTCAACGTCATCGGCACCTTCAAGGGAGCCACCGCCGCGACCTCCCAGGCCGTCACCGTCGTCACCAACGCCCGGGTGCTCTCCGTCGGCACCCTGACCGCCTCCAAGGGCGGCCGCCGCGGCGACGAGCAGACCGTCCCGATCACCTTCGCCCTCGGCAACAAGGACAGCCAGCGCGTCTCGTACGCCGTCTCCTTCGCCGAACACGTCCGCCTGGCCCTCGTCGCCCCCGGCAGCCGGTCCACGGTGGCCCCGGACGACCGCCGCTACACCCTCGACGGGGACAAGTGAGGCACGGATGACCACCCGAATCCTCCCCGCGGTCGGCGACCCGGACGCCGCCCGCTCCATCACCGCCCTGCTCAGCCAGCTCCCGGCCGCCGAACCGGGCCCGCCGGTCCCGGACTCCACCTCCCTCCTGGACACCCTGGCCCGACTGGCCTCGGAATCCCTCGACGAACTCCCCGAGGTGGTCCTGGTCCACGAGCGGATCGGCCCGGTCCCCGCCCTCGAACTGATCCGAGAGGTCGCCCTCCGCTTCCCCGCGGTGGGCGTGATCCTGGTCTCCCAGGACGCCGGACCGGCCCTGTTCGCCGCCGCCATGGACTCCGGGGCCCGCGGCCTCGTGGCCCTGCCCCTGTCCTACGAGGAACTGGCCCAGCGGGTCCAGGCCGCCGCCCAGTGGTCCACCGGCGTCCGCCGCCACCTCGGCGGCGGCCCCGACGCCTTCTCCGGTCCCGGCGGCACCGTCGTCACCGTCTCCGGGGCCAAGGGCGGGGTCGGCACCACCGTCACCGCCGTCCACCTCGCCTTGGCCGCCGCCGCCTCCGGCCGCCGCACCGCCCTCCTCGACCTCGACCTCCAGGCCGGGGACGTCGCCTCCTACCTCGACGTCCAGTTCCGCCGCTCCGTGGCCGACCTCGCCGGGATCCAGGACATCTCCCCCCGGGTCCTCCAGGACGCCGTCTACGACCACAAGGCGGGCCCCGCCCTGCTGCTGGCCCCCGCCGAGGGCGAACGCGGCGAGGAGATCGACGACCGGGCCGCCCGCCAGATCGTCAGCGCCCTCCGCAACCGCTACGAGCTCGTCGTCGTCGACTGCGGCACCCAGATGAGCGGGGCCAACGCCGTCGCCGTGGAAATGGCCGACACCGCCCTGCTCGTCACCACCCCCGACGTGATCGCCGTCCGCGCCGCCAAGCGCATGGTCCGGCTCTGGGAACGCCTCCAGGTCCGCAAGGCCGAGGAGACCGTCCTCCTCGTCAACCGCTGGACCCGCGGCACCGAGATCCAACCCGCCCTCGTCGAGAAGATCACCAAGGCCCGGGTGGCCCGCACCCCCGTCCCCGCCGCCTTCAAGGAGCTCCAGCCGGTCGTGGACGCCGGACGGCTCCAGGACCTCGACAACAAGTCCACCGTCAAACAGGCCCTGTGGACCCTCGCCGGGGAACTCGGCCTGCTCAAGGGCACCGAGGAACGCACCACCAAGGAAGCCTCCGCCGCCGGCGCCCCCGCCGCCCTGCCCCGGGGCCGTTCCGGCCGCGGCAGGCCGGCCCTGCCCGGCGGCGACCGGGGCTCCATCGGACTGTGGAAGCGGAGGGCCGACTGATGCACACGGCGACGGCGGGGCGGATCCGCGCCCGCGGACCGGCACTCCCGCGCACCCGCCCCCGCGACCCGGGCCCGCACCGCCACCGGGACCCGGACGCGCCGCGCCACCGGGACCCGGACGCGCCGCGGATCCGGCTCCGGGGCCTCGGTACCGCGCGCCCCCGCCTCCGCCCGCACCGCCCGGCGGTGCCGCGCCCCCGCGACGACCGGGGCTCCACCACCTTCGAGTTCCTCGGCATGTTCCCGTACATCCTGACCATGCTCGCGGTGCTCTGGCAGTGCGCCATCGTCGGCTACGCCTACCACCTCGCCGGGAACGCCGCCGACGAGGCCGCCCGCGCGGGCGCCGTGGGCGAGAGCTGCGCCGCTGCGGCCTCCGAACACGTCGGCGGAGCCTGGGGCATCAGAACGGAATGCAGTGCGGGCACCCTCTACACCGCCGAGGTCCGCCTCGACATGCCCGTCTTCGCCCCCGGCCTCTTCGACCTCGACATCCCCGTCTACGGCAAGGCCGCCGCCGTCAACGAGCGGGAGGACTGAACCGTGCCCCGACTGCTCCCGCGCGCCGCCGCCCCCGCCGTCTGCGCCGCCGCCTCCCGCCCGCAGGGCCTGCGGGCCCGGCTCCGCGCCGCCCGCGCCGCCCGGACCCCGCGCCCGTACCGCCCGGGCCGGGCCCTCCGCTCCGACCGCGGCCAGGTCGCCCTCGAATTCCTGGGCTGGCTGCCCCTGCTGCTGCTCGTCGCCCTCATCTGCATCCAGGTCGGGCTCATCGGCTACGCCGCCCAACAGGCCGGCACCGCCGCCCGCACCGCCGCCCGGATGGACTCCCTGCACGGCGAGGGCGGAGCCGCCGCCGGCCGTGCCGCCGTCAGCGGCTGGTTGAACCCCAGCCTCTCCGGAGGCCCCGCCGGCGACCGCGTCACCTACACGGCCACCGTCCGCGTCCCCAGCCTGCTGCCCGGCCTCCTCGACATCGACGACGCCACCCGCACCGCGACCATGCCCTACGACGGAGGCCGCCCGTGAGCCTGCGCTCCCGCGTCCACCACCCCGACCAGCCCGACGGCCCCGGCCGCGAGGACGGCCACCTGGTCGCCTCCTACCGGACCAAACTGCTGGAGGAGATCGACCTCGCCGAGATGTCGGCCCTCGCCCCCACCGAGCGACGGGCCCGCCTGGAACGCGTCCTCGGCCACATCATCAGCCGCGAGGGACCCGTCCTCTCCACCGCCGAACGCGGCCGACTCATCCGCCGCGTCGTCGACGAAGCCCTCGGCCTGGGCGTCCTCGAACCCCTCCTCGAAGACGCCTCCATCTCCGAGATCATGGTCAACGGACCCGACCACATCTACGTGGAACGAGCCGGCCGCGTCGAGCAGCTCCCGCTCCGGTTCGCCTCTCACGAGCAACTCATGCAGACCATCGAACGCATCGTCTCCACCGTCAACCGCCGCGTGGACGAGGCCAATCCGATGGTCGACGCCCGACTGCCCAGCGGCGAGCGCGTCAACGTCATCATCCCTCCGCTCTCCCTCACCGGCGCCACCCTCACCATCCGCCGCTTCCCCCGCGCCTTCACCCTCCACGAGATGATCGGCCTCGGCTCCCTCGACGAGCAGATGCTGCTCCTGCTCTCCGGACTCGTGCAGGCCAAGCTCAACGTGATCGTGTCCGGGGCCACCGGCACCGGCAAGACCACCCTCCTCAACGCCCTGTCCGGACTCATCCCCGGCCACGAGCGGATCATCACCATCGAGGACTCCGCGGAGCTCCAGCTCCAACAGGCCCACGTCATCCGCCTGGAGTCCCGACCGCCCAACGTCGAGGGCAAGGGCCGCATCACCATCCGCGACCTGGTCCGCAACTCCCTCCGGATGCGCCCCGACCGCATCATCGTCGGTGAGGTCCGCGGCGGCGAGACCCTCGACATGCTCCAGGCCATGTCCACCGGCCACGACGGCTCCCTCGCCACCGTCCACGCCAATAGCGCCGAGGACGCCCTGATGCGCCTCCAGACCCTGGCCTCCATGTCCGAGGTCGAGGTCCCCTTCGAGGCCCTCCAGGACCAGATCAACAGCGCCGTGCACGTGGTGGTGCAGCTGACCCGCTTCGCCGACGGCTCCCGCCGCATCACCGAGATCGCCGTGCTCGACTCCCACGGCCGGGAACCCTTCCGCATCATCACCGTCTGCCGGTACGCCGCCCAGCCCATGGCCGCCGACGGCCGGGTCTACGGCCGCTTCGAGTACTACCCGCTGCCCCGCCGCATCGCCGAACGGCTCTACATGCACAACCAGCCCGTCCCCCAGGCGTTCGGCATCGCCGCCTCCCCGGAACAACTGGCCACCCGCATGATCCGCTGACCCGCCGCCCCCTGGGGGGCGGGTACCGAGCCCGAGGACGGAACCCGGGGGACGCGCAGCCTCCCGAACCCGCCCCGTCACCGCCGCCCACACCCGCCGCCCGCACCCGCCGCCCCGCACCCGCACCGCCGCCGGACCGCCCGACAGGAAGCCGACCACCGCCATGAACAACCTGGTCCTCCTCACCCTCGGAGCCACGCTCCTCGGGTGCCTCTGCGTGGTCCTCGGCGCGCACGCCTACGGCAAGGGCCGCGCCGAACGCGCCGCCCTCCTCGACCGCCTCTCCGCCGGCCCCGACCTGCCCGGCACCGCCCGCAGACGCCGCTTCCGCGGCGTGGACCGGCGACTCCGCCGCACCCGCCTCGGCCGCCGCGTCGAACGCAAGCTGGGCGCCACCGGCCTCGACCTGACCCCCGGCGAGTACGTCGTCTACGTCCTCGCCGCTCTCACCGGCCTGTGGATCCTCACCGCCTCCCTGCTCGCCTCCTTCTTCGGCCCCGTCGCCGCCCTCATCGGCCTCTGGGCCGCCAACGCCTTCCTCAACTGGCAGCGCGCCAAGCGCACCGAGAAGTTCATCAACCAGCTCCCCGAGCTGTCCCGGATCCTCGCCAACGCCACCCAGGCCGGCCTGGCCCTGCGCACCGCCATCGGCCTGGCCGCCGAGGAGCTGGAGGCCCCCGCCGGCGAGGAACTGGCCCGGGTCTCCCACAGCCTCGCCGTGGGCCGCTCCATCGAGGACGCCCTCACCGAGCTGACCGACCGGCTGCCCTCCCGCGAACTGGTCGTCCTGGTCTCCACCCTCGTCCTCTCCAACCGCGCGGGCGGCGCGATCGTCGGCTCCCTCCGCAACCTCACCGTCACCCTGGAACAGCGCAAGGAGACCCGGCGCGAGGTGAAGACCCAGCTCTCCCAGGTCACCGTCACCGCCTACGCCATCCCCGTCATCGGGGTCGGCTCCCTGCTCCTGGTGGACGGGGTCCTGCCCGGCGCCCTCGACCGCATGACGGGCGCCTTCATCGGCCAGACCGCCGTGATCGTCGCCATCGGGCTCTACACGCTCGGCTTCGCCCTGATCCGCCGCCTCTCGAAGATCGACGTATGAGCGCCCCCGCGCCCCCGCCGACCCGCGCCCGCACGGGCACCCCGGACCACGGAACGGAGACGGACCGCACATGACCGCCCTGCTGCTCGCCCTGGCCCTGGGACTGTGCGTCTTCGGCGCCTTCCACGGGGTCCGCATGTACCGGGCCGAAGCGAAGCTCCCCGACGACCTCGCCCTCGCCCTGGAGATCGGTGCCACCCGCACCACCGCCGTGGGCTCCCTCGTGGACCGGCTCGGCATCCGCTGGGCCCCCACCGTGCTCCGCCTCATGGGCCCCAAGCGCGTGGACCGCAAACGCAAGCAGATCGACATGGCGGGCAATCCGCACGGTCTCACCCTCGACCGGTACGCCGCGCGCCGCGCCGTCTACGGCTTCCTCGGCACCCTCGGCGCCCTGTCCATGCTGATGCGCGGACAGCTCGTCCTGGCCCTGCTCATGGTGGCCTTCGGCCTCTTCTGGATCGAGGTGGGCCTCTGGTCCGCGATCCGCGTCCGCCGTGACCACATCGAACGCACCCTCCCCGACTTCCTGGACGTCCTGGCCGTGGTCGTCAGCGCCGGACTCGGCTTCCGGCAGGCCCTGGAGCGCGTCGCGGACAAGTACGAGGGCCCCTGGGCCGACGAGATCAGGATCACCCTCCGCCAGATGGACATGGGCGTGAGCCGCCGCCTCGCCTTCGACGAGCTCCGCCGCCGCAACGGCTCCGAGCAGGTGGCCCAGTTCGTCACCGCCCTCCAGCAGGGCGAGGAGCTGGGCTCCCCGATCGTCGACACCCTCATCCAGATCGCCGAGGACATGCGCCGCACCGACGCCCAGAACGCCCGCCGCCGGGCCGCCCGCGCCGTCCCCAAGGCCACCTTCGCGGTCACCACCTTCATGCTGCCCGGCACCCTCATCCTGCTCGTGTGCGGCTTCGTCTACGGAACGAACGTGGACTTCGGCTCCCTGATGGCCGGATGAGCGCCGTGACGGCCGACCCCGTGGGAACGGGCGGGACGGGAAGCGGGGGGAACCGGGACAGCCAGTGGTTCCGGGGGAACCGGGGGTTCCGGGGGAGGCGGGGACGCCGGGGCCCAGGAGGGTGGCGCGGACGGTCCGTCCCCCGGGCGACGCAGGGCACCACGGGGAACGGTGACGCGACCCCCGGCCAGGCCGCCGGCACGAGCCGGACCACGAGCACGCCCCCGGGCGTGACCCCGACGCCGGGCGAGACCGCGACCCCGAGCACGACCGCGACGCCGAGCCCGATCGACGCGACGGGATCGGTGCCCGGGCCGGGGACGGGGCCGGAGGCGGTATCCGTGCCCGTGCCGGAGGTGGCGGTTCCCGGACCGGCACTCCAGCTCAACGCCCTCCAGGCCCTGTGCCGGCAGGTCTTCGGCTTCCGACTCGCCATGATCGCCCTGGGCACCCCCATCGCGCTCGGCCGCACCGCCCCCGGCGCCGCCGGCTGGCTGGTGGGCGGGGCCGTCCTGCTGACCTTCATGGGCTCGTACGTCCTCTTCCGCGACTGGGAACGCTTCGGCCCCTACCTGCTCAGGCACCCCTGGGTGCTGGCCGTGGACATGGCCGCGGGCACCCTGCTCCTCGTCACCGCCACCCCCGGCTCCCCGCTCGGGCTGGTCTGCGTCTGCACCCCGCTGCTCGCCGGGCTCGTCCACGGCTGGCGCGGCTCCGGCGGCTACGCCGCCGTCCAGGCCCTCATCGTGCTCGGCGCCCACGCCGTCACCGCCGAGCCGGGCGCCCCCGCCGACGGCGTCCTCCTCCTCGCCGGCCTGTGCCTGATCGCCGGGGCCGCCGGGGTGAGCCTGCGCACCCTCCTCTTCCGCTTCGGCGCGGCCGGACAGGCCCTCACCGAGGCCCGCGCCCGACTGGCCGTCACCGAGGCCGTGGCCGCCGAACGGGCCCGCCTGGCCCGCGAGATGCACGACTCCGTGGCCAAGACCCTGCACGGCCTGGCCCTCGCCGCCGACGGCCTCGCCGCCACCGCCCGCGCGGGCACGGACGCGGACGCGGGGCCCGTGGGGGGTGCCGGCGCCGTTCCCGGACCGCGGCGCCCGGAGGGCGGGGAGCTGGTCGCCCGCGCCGAGACGGTGGCCCGGGCCGCCCGCCGCGCCGCCACCGAATCCCGCGCCCTCCTCGCCGACCTGCGCCGCGCCGGCGACCTCGACGGCACGGACGGCGTCCCCCTCGACGCGGAACTACGGCTACGCGTGGCCGAGTTCACCCGCGCCACCGGAATCCCCGCCGAGTTCCGCCCCCTTGGTACGGACCCCCTGCCGCCCGTCCCGCACGCCGTGGCCCGCCCCCTGCTGGGCGTGGCCGCCGAGGCCCTGGAGAACGCCGGCCGGCACTCCGGAGCCCGGCGGGTACGGGTGGAGGCCGGGCTCGTGGACGGCTTCCTGCGGATCGGCGTCCTCGACGACGGCCGCGGACTGCCCACCGGCACCACCCTCGAAGAACTGCGCGAGGCCGGTCACTTCGGCCTGCTCGGCATGGTCGAGCGGGCCGCCGCGACCGGCGCCCGGCTGCGGATCGGCCGCGGCCGCACCGACTCCGGCACCGAGGTCCGCCTGGACCTCCCGGCCGCGGCCCTCAGGCCGCTGCCGCCCCCCGCCGCCCCGCCATCGAGAGGAGGCGCCCCATGACGGACAGGCCGCCGCTGCGGGTGCTGATCGCCGACGACAACCCGGTCGTCCGGGCGGGCCTGCGGGCCCTCCTGGAAGGCCGCCCGGGCCTCGCCGTGGCCGCCGAGGCCGCGGACGGCCGCGAAGCGGTCCGGCTCGCGGGCCTGCACCGACCGGACGTGGTCCTCCTGGACGTGCGCATGCCCGGCACGGACGGCCTCACCGCCCTGCCCCACCTGGTCCGGCTGGCACCCGTACTGATGCTGACCTACAGCCGCGAGGACGCGACCGTGCGGGAAGCCCTGCGGCTCGGCGCGGGCGGCTACCTGGTGCACGGGGAGTTCGCCGTACCGGAGCTCATCGCGGCCATCCGCGACGTCCGCGAGGGCCGGGCCCACCTGACCCCCTCGGCCGCCACCGCCCTCCTCCACGAACTCCGCGACGGCCCGTCGGCCCGGACCGCCGCGCCGCCCGGACGGCCGCTCGTCCCGCTCCCCGGAATTCCCCCCCAAACCCCTTCGCAAGAGCAACCGGGTATGGCACTCTCTCCTCAGCGCATGCGCAACCACATGGGTTTCGGGCTGAGTTCGCGGGAGGTGGAGGTCATGGATCTGATCGCATCCGGGATGAGCAACCAGCAGATCGCGGACGCCTGCTTCATCAGCCAGAAGACCGTCAAGAACCACATCAACCGCATCTTCGCCAAGCTCCAGACCGCCAGCCGCAGCGAGGCCATAGCCCTCTGGCTCGGCACCTCCATCCGAGGGGCGGTCCTCCATGGCTGACCCCCGCCCCCGTTGGGCCCCCGGTTGGGCCCAGGGGCCCTGGGTGCCCCGCCGGAACCGGTCCTACCGTGCTCCGGTCGACAGCGACACCAGAGGTGAAGGGGTTTCCCATGCTCAAGGCGACCGTGCGCGTGAACAGCTGGGCGAACACGACCGTCTCGGCCCTCCGACGCCGCTACGCGTCCACGGACCGCGGCCAGACGGCATTCGAATACCTGGGCATCATCCTGGTGGTGGTGGCGATCGTGGGCGCGATCGTCGCATCCGGAATTGGCGGTGCGATCTCGTCGCGCATCAGCGGGCTGGTGAACACCATCACCGCCGGTTGATCTCTGGGCTCGTCCGAAGTGATCGTGGGCAGGCTTTCCCCATCTACATGTGGATGGTGGCGAGCCTGCTCTTTGTTGCGCTCGCCTTCTTCGCCGTCGGACAGGCCGGAGCGATCCGTAACACGGCCCAGGGAGCCGCGGACGCTGCCGCCCTCGCAGGGGCCCAGGCCGTGCGCGACACCGAGCCCTGGGAGAGTCTCCCGGATCTCACTTGGGAAGACTGGGAGGACATCCTTGAGGGCAAGGGCTTCCTGCTCACGCGCGCCTGTGACGCGGCCGACGCGTTCGCTGGGAGCAACGGCGCAGCGGTGACGGAATGCGATCCCTCGGTACGCGACGTATGGGTCCGTGTGCAGGGAAGCCGGTCGATCGACAATCCGGTCGTGTCCAACCGTTCTCGTGCGACGGCCGAGGCCACAGCGGAGATCACCCCCCGCTGTCGTTTGGGGCCCAAGCCGGAGGTGCCATCGGATCCTGGCGGTGAGGAGCCTGAAGACCCGGTCGAGGAGCCGCTTCCGTTGCCCCCTCTTGAGATTCGGTGTGACGGGGAGGACCTACGCCTTGATCCGCTCAATCCGGGCGTCTGGAAGGACCTGGCGCGCACCCTGTTCACCGTTCAGCTGGTCGACTGAGAAACGCATTCGAGACAAGGAACGCACAAGATGAGCATTCGGTCCACATCCAAGGTCCGTCAGGGGGCGGCGGTCGCTGCCATGGCGGCAGCTCTGGTCCTTGTCACGACCGGATGCGGGAAGGGTGAGGAAGGGGGCGCGGACAAGCCGCAGGGGGTGTCGCGCTCTTCGGCCTCTGAAGGAAAGCAGCCGACCCAGCAACCTTCTGCGGATGACGGGAAGGAGCCGGTGGAGCAAACGATCGCTGAGATCAAGGGCACCGGTGAGGTGGTCCTGAAGATCACGAAGGCGGTACGCGAGTCCGGCGGATTCGTCACCATCAGCGGGACGATCATCAACAACGGCACCACTCCCCAGAATCCGGCCACTTGGACCGGAAGCGAGCCGCAGCTGCTCGCTGCGAACGGGAACTCTGTAGCCGGAGCGACGTTGATCGACAAGGTCGGCAAGAAGCGCTACTACGTGTTGCGCGACACCGATGGCAGATGCCTGTGCACGGCGGGCATCCCCGGAATCGTGCCGGGCAAGCCGATCTCGGTTTTCATGCAGTTCCCCGCCCCGCCCGAAGGGACCCAAGAGGTCGACTTCACGCTGCCGAC
This sequence comes from Streptomyces sp. NPDC097619, assembly GCF_040302735.1. Lineage (NCBI taxonomy): Bacteria > Bacillati > Actinomycetota > Actinomycetes > Kitasatosporales > Streptomycetaceae > Streptomyces > Streptomyces sp. NPDC097619. The sequence continues at coordinate 51,471 of NZ_JBEOSD010000011.1, forward strand.
CTTCTCCACCGCCACCATCAAGATCTCCGGGTGACCCCATGACCGAGACGCCCCCACGCCTGGTCGTCATCACCGTCGCCGCCGTGTTCCTCGTCACCGGTGCCCACGTGCTCGGCGCCACGGCCGCGCGGGCCGACGAGACGCCCGGGGTGCCGCCGGGTACGGAGCCGACGGCTTCCGCTCCCGTCGCCATCGACTCGAACTCGCCCGGCCTCAAGCTCCCGCAGGGCGCCACCCTGGCCGCGCCCAAGGTGCTCGACATCGCGCAGGTCGTCGAGGACCTCGGCGGTGAGGAGCGGCGGCAGGACACCAACGAGACCGTGATGCTGGCCCTCCAGGCGGAGGTGCTGTTCCCGAAGAACAGCGCCACGCTCAACGCCCAGGCCAACGCCCGCATCCGCGCCATCGCCGCCGAGATCAACAACGCCCGTGCGACCCGGGTCCGGGTCTTCGGCTTCACCGACAACCTCGGTACGTACGAGCACGGCAAGGTGCTGTCGAAGCAGCGCGCGGACGCCGTGCAGCGGGAGCTGTCGAAGACCCTGGCCGCAGGGATCACCTTCGACATCCGGGGCTACAGCGAGGACTACCCGATCGCCGACAACGCGACCGAGGACGGCCGCCGCAAGAACCGCCGCGTGGAGATCTCCTTCCCCCGCGGCAGCGACTAGGGGCCTTCCGTCGCCCGTTGGCGAGCCCGCGATCGCGTTCCATCGCCTGAAAGCCTCGTGGGTGGGTGGAGCGCCGACGGGCAGTTTGTCGCTGTCGGGTCCCCAGCGCCGCCGCGCTCGTGTCGCGCCGGTGGCGCTGGTGGGTCCCGCCGTTCTGACCGCTATTGGGCGGTTCCGTCGCCCCTGGGCTTCCCGGCCAGCCCTTCCGCAGCCATCCGGAAGTAGTGCTGGGCCTCCTCTTCTCTGCCGGTCCTTCGGAGGAGCAGGGCGAGGTTGCTCGGGGCGAACGTGGTGTCACCGGCGTCGATCGCGAGGCGGAGGTGCTTCTCGGCTTCTTCGTGTCGACCTCTTTCGATCAGAAGACCGGCCAGGTTCGTGAGGGGCTCTTTGAGCCCGCTCTTGGCCGCGATGCGGTAGTAGGTCTCCGCCTGCGCCTTCCGGCCCTTCGTACGCAGCACGTTGCCGAGCACGTACGCGGCCTCCGGGTCGCCCGAGTCGGCGGCGCGTCGCCAGAGGTCGACGGCGTCTTCGAAGCGTCCGGTGGCCTCCATCAGACCTCCGAGTCGCGTCACCGCTCGGAGATGACCGAGGTCTGCGGTGCGTCGCAGCAGGGCCTCCGCTTCCTCTCTCCTGCCGCTTGCCATGAGATGACTGGCGAGGTTGAGCGGGATGTCCGGATCGCTCGGATCGATGTGACGGACCCAATGCGCTTCCGCTTCCTCGGGGCGGCCGGTCTCCAAGAGGAGGACACCGAGGTTGTTCGCCGCTTCGATGTGTCCCGCTTCGGACGCGTCGCGGTAGTAGCGTTCGGCCTCGTCGTGCCGACCGGCCCGGAACAGCAGATTGGCGAGGTTGTAGGCGGCGGAGGTGTGTCCGGCGTGGGCCGCTCGGCGCAGGTAGGTTTCCGCCTCGTCGGTGCGGCCCAAGGTCGTTAGTTCGTTGCCGAGGCTGTACGCCGCCTCCCTGTGTCCGGCATCCGCGGCCTGTCGGAAGTATGGCTCGGCTTCCGCGAGGTGACCCGAACTGCGCAAGAGGCAGGCGAGGTTGTATGAGGCGGGCGTGTGGCTGGTATCTGCGGCTTGCCTGTAGTAGGCCATGGCCTCATCGTTCCGGCCCGATCGGCACAACAGTGCACCGAGAATGTTCGCGGCATCGGCGTGGTGGGCATCGGCGGCTCGGCGCAGGTAGATCTCCGCCTCCTCGGGCCGTCCTTCCGCCTTGAGCATCGTGCCCAGAGTGAACGCGCTCTCAAGGGATCCGCCGTCGGCGGCCTGACGCCAGTAGACGCGTGCTTCGTCCAGGCGCCCGGTTCTGTGCGCGTGGCTCGCCAAGGCGTGGGCGGCGTCGATGTGGCCGGCGCCGGCGGCCTGGCGCCAGAAGGCTTCGCCTTCCTCCTCCTGCTCGTCGTTCATCAAGAGCGTGCCGAGGTGGAAGGCAGAGTCACTCACTCCTGCTGCGGCGGCCATGCGCCAGTAGTGCCGTGCTTCGTCACCGTGACCCTCGAAGTGGAGGATGCCGCCGAGGTTGTGGGCCGCGCCGGGATGACCGGCGTCGGCAGCGCGCCGCCACAGCGCTTGGGCCTCTTCCGGCCTTCTCTCCTCCAGGAGCAGAACGCCCAGCAGGTTGGCGGCGTCGCTGTGGGCCTCCTCGGCCAGTGGCGCGAGGGCCTCTTTCGCGACCTGCGGCACCCCACGGAAGAACGCGCTGTATCCGACCCTGAAGCGTTCCTCGTTCGTGCTGCATTCCAGGGCGGCTTGCCACACGTCCGGTGCGATGCGCGTCCGCGTGTGATCGACCAGATAGTCGAACACGTTCCAGGAGGTCGGGTCCATGGTGGGGAGCAGCATGCTGGTCGCCCCGTAACGGACCTGCGTGGCCCAACGCCAGGCTTCCTCCACCGGCTCGGGACGGATCAGTGGATCGGCTACGGCCAGCCGCTCCCTGTGCAGTCTGCGGAGCACCTTGTCGGGACAGGCGTTCCTACCGGCCCGGCGGAGGTCGACGGCCAAGGAGACGAGGAGGGCTCCACTCGGGTGGCCGCCGCCGTGTGCGGCTGCCTCCCACTCGTCGAGGAGTGCCGGGCCGGCGGCGAGATACTCGGCGATTCCGTGTGGTCCGTGGTGACGGAGGGCGTCCACGATGCGCGGGTCGTCGCTGGCCTGTGCTCGCTCCAGCTCTTCCTCGCTCCAGAGGCGGTGGAGGCGCAGGAAGTCGAGCTGACGCAGGATCTGGGCCCCGGTGGCGACTGTCCGGTGGGTGGAGATGTGGTCCTCGCGGCCGCCCGGCATGAGCAGTGGCGAACGGAAGGCTTCGTACTGCTGGGTTCGGATGGTGGCGAGTACGGGGACGCGCGCGTGGGTGAGGTGCCCCAGCAGCGTCGGCGTCAGGCCGTCGGGGCCGAGGTACGCGTCCAGATCGTCCAGCCACAGGACGCACTCGGTGCTGCGGCACGCGGACTCGACGGTCGGTAAGAGCACCGCTCCCTTCGCGGGCGCGAGGACACGGTAGTGGGGCAGAGCGGCGCGCAACGCCTGGTACAGCGCGCGCGTCTTTCCGGCGGTGGATTCGCCCACGACGAGAACGAGCCCGCCGTGCTCGGCCGCCGCCGTCACGCGGCGCCGCAGTTCCACGTCGACGTCACGCTGCACGTAGGGAGGCACCGCTTCGCCGCGGGCGTTCGGTCGAGCTCGGTGCGCTCCTGCGGCCAAGGCATCCCACTCCGCTGCCTTGGGCCAGGTCTCGCGGAGCCGCTGCTCCGGTCCGGTGTACGGATCGCTCCGCGGTTCGTCGCCCGCGGGCCGAGGCGCAGGCAGCTCCGGCTTCGCCGGCGCCGTGCGAGCCGCGGGGCGAGGCGGGTGCTGGGCTTGGAACAGGAGGAGTGCCACCTCGGCCTGCCGACGCTCACGCAGGGACTCGGCCACGGTGGCGCGGACGAGTGCCTCGACGAAGTCCGCGCGAGGAACGGAGCCGCCCAGGTAGACGGAAAGTTGGCTTCTGCCGACCCGCATCTCCGCGGCCAGATCCCGCAGGGTCATGCCCGATCTCGTGACCAGGGTCCGCAGGGCCTTGGCGAGGTCGTGGGCCTGCGGCGAGTCAGCCCGGATCTCAGTGCGCCAGCGACCACCACTACTTCTGGGCACCGGTCGCCTCCGATCGTGTCCGGTTCCACCCGCCGCTGTCCCGGACAGCGGCGGCCCTGTCCGGAATGTAGCTGCGTTGTCCGGTCCCAGGGGCCCGGACAGATGAATCCGCCCCCATCGTCATCCTCACCCGCTGCCGACTCCGTGGACAGCGGGACGAGTTGAAGGGTCTGACCCCATGGAACGATTCCTCGTCACTGCCGCTGCCACACCGTCCTCGTGGCATTCCCTGCTTTCAGAGGCCCGACTCTTCCTGGTCGACCTCGGGAACGTGGTGTCGGTCGGGGCAAGTGAGTCCGGCTCGGAGGAACACGGGATCATCGGATTCGCGACGAACATCGGCCGTGCGTCCCTGCCGGAGTTCTTGGGCGGTCTCGCTGTCCTTCTTGTACTCGCCGCTGTCGGAGCCCTGGTCAAGAACAGGCGCGGCGCCTTGCGCCGATACACCCTCTTGAACAGCGTGGACTCGGCCGGGAGCCCGCTGATTCACGTGACGACACGTCGCGCCGGCACCGTCATCCGGCGGGAGGCGGGCGGAGCAGGGGCGGAGCGGTTCGAACTCACGGACGTGCTCTTGCCCGATGGCACTTACGCCGCGGAGCCCTTGGACCGGTATCTGCCCTGACACGCGTTTCACCCACCCCATCGGACGCCCTGAGGTCGGGTGCCGGAGGACGCGAGCGTAGGCGGAGCTGGCGGGGGCCGGGTCGAGGGAGCCGAGGCGGTGGCTCCCTCAACCCGGTGAGAGGTCCTGGCCCGAAGGCCGCGGGGCGTCGTCAGCCGCCGCTCTCCGCCATGCCGTTGATGATCACGGCGCCGAAGGTCAGGGGGAGGAAGAGGAGGGCGTAGAGGGTGAGGAGGCCAGCGCGGAGCGGCCCGCGGCGCAGGCCCAGCGCGTGGCAGAAGAGGGCGGCGACGACCAGGGCGGGGGAGAGCGCGAAGCCGAGGAAACTGCCGGACTCGTCGAAGAACACCCAGGCGGTGAAGGCCACGAGGGCCGTCGCGAAGATCGCCGCGGACACGAGGTCGGTCCCGGGCGGCAGCCTTCTCCACCCGCTGCGTGAGCTCATGCGCGGAGGCTAGGGCCCGCCGTCCCGCCCGGCCAGGGGTCCCGCGTCTTCCGTTTGTCCCCGCACGTATGCGGACACGCACGCGGATGCGCACGCGCAGGCAGGCAGGCAGGCGGGCAGGCAGCCAGGCGGGCGACGGGATGGTCAGCCCGTCAGGCGAAGAGGACGACGATCCTGGCGAGCCAGAGCACCCAGGCCAGCACCCCGAGGCAGCCCAGCAGGATGCCGAGCCGGGCGAGCCGGGCGGGGTGGCGGGGCCGGGCGAGGTGAGGGCCGGATCCGGTGCCCCGGACCGGGCGCGCGCCCCGCGTCCCGGTGAGGACGGCAGCCGCCCCGCAGAGCGGTCCCAGCAGCAGTCCCGCTGCGAAGAGCGGCGAGTCGAGGAGCAGGACGGCCGCGCCCGCTACCGAGACCGCGCCCAGAACCGGGGCCATCGCGGCGCGGCGCCCGCGTACGATCGCCGCCGGCTCACCCCGCACCCGCGCCCCCACCGGCCACCCGGCCCCCACCGGCCACTGCCTCCCCACCGGCCCCCGCACCCACACGCCCCCGGAACCCGCCGCACCCGCACCCGCCCACCCGTACCGGGCCCCGGAAAACACGAAAGGCAAGGAGGACGCGCTCCTTGCCACTATCAACTTATAACGCATGGGGGGCCTTGCGGCAAGGCCCCCTCGGTGCCGCACAATCGCACGCCTACCCGGAAATCAGCCCCTTGGGGAGCGTCGCGACGTGCGTATGTGTCTGTCGGCTTTTGGACGTGGCCCCGGATCGGAGAGGCCCGAATGACCACCACCACCCCCTCCGGTGCGCGGGCCGTCCCCGTAACGACCTCCGTCACCCCCACCACCCCCACTCCTCCCATCACCCCCACCTCTCCCCCCACCCCGGCCTCCGTCTTCGACCTGCCCGGGCGCCTCGCCGCCAAGGCCGACCCCGCCCTGATCGCCGCCGACGAGCGGCACTTCGCGGCGATCGGGGCGGCCCTGGAGGCCGCCGTCACCGAGCTCTCGGACCGCCTGGACGCCACCCTCAAGGCCCCGGGAGGCGCCGGTCGGGAGGCCATGGAGCGGGACGCCGAGGTGTACCGGCTCACGGCCCGGCTGCGCACCCTGCGCCGGTTCGGCCTGGACCTGTGCCTCGGCCGGATCGTGGCCGCCGACGGTTCCGAGCCCCTGTACGTGGGCCGCCTCGGCCTCACCGACAGCACCGGCCGCCGACTCCTCGTGGACTGGCGGTCCCCGGCGGCCGGCCCGTTCTTCGCCGCCACCCACGCCGACCCCATGGGCCTGGCCGGCCGGCGCCGCTACCGCTGGACCGCCGGTCGCATCGGGGACTACTGGGACGAGGTGTTCACCGCGGACGGCCTGGACCGCGGGCACGCCGCCCTCGACGACCAGTCCGCCTTCATCGCGAGCCTCGGCGCGAGCCGCTCCCCGCGCATGCGGGACGTCCTCACCACCATCCAGGCCGACCAGGACGCCGTGATCCGCGCCGGCTCCAAGGGCGCGCTCGTCGTGGACGGCGGCCCCGGCACCGGCAAGACGGTGGTGGCCCTGCACCGTGCCGCGTACCTGCTGTACTCCGACCCGCGCCTGGGACAGCGCCGGGGCGGGGTGCTGTTCGTCGGTCCGCACCAGCCGTACCTGGCGTACGTGGCCGACGTCCTGCCCAACCTGGGCGAGGAGGGCGTCCGCACCTGCACCCTGCGGGACCTCCTCCCCGAGGGAGCGACCGCGGGGGAGGAGACCGACCCGGAGGCGGCCCGGCTGAAGGCGGACGTGCGGATGGCGGAGGCCGTCGAGGCCGCCGCCCGCTTCTACGAGGACCCGCCCGCGCAGGGCCTCACGGTGTCCACGCCGTGGGCTTCGGTGCGGCTCGGCCCGGAGGACTGGGCGGAGGCGTTCCGGGCCCCCGCCCCCGGCACCCCGCACAACGAGGCCCGCGACCAGGTCTGGGAGGAACTGGTCACGATCCTGTGGGACCGCCACGGCTTCGAGGAGGACCCCTGGGCGGAGGACGAGGAGGAGGCCGCCGCCCGGCAGGCCCCGCCCCTCGACCGGTTCCGCCGCGCCCTGCTCCACGACCGTGAGCTCGTCGGCACCCTGGACCGGGCCTGGCCGGTGCTGGACCCCGCCGAGCTGGTGGCCGACCTGTGGTCGGTACCGGCCTTCCTGCGGCACTGCGCGCCCTGGCTGGACCCGGAGGAGCGGGCCCGGCTGCGCCGCCCCGCCGGCACCGCCTGGACGGTCGCCGACCTGCCGCTCCTCGACGCGGCCCGGCTCCGCCTCGGCGATCCGGAGACCTCCCGCCACAGCCGCCGCCGCGAGGCCGCCGTGGCGGCGGAGCGGGAGCGACTGGCCACCGTCATCGAGGACGTGATCAGCGCGGACGCGGACGGCGAGGGAGCGGTGACCATGCTCCGCGGCCGGGACCTCCAGGACAGCCTGGTGGACGGGGCCGCCCTGCCGGCCGGCGAGACGGACCCGCTCGCCGGGCCCTTCGCGCACGTGGTCGTCGACGAGGCCCAGGAACTCACCGACGCCGAATGGCAGATGCTGCTGCGCCGCTGCCCCTCCCGCAGCTTCACGGTGGTCGGCGACCGGGCCCAGGCCCGGCACGGCTTCGCGGGGACCTGGCGGGAACGCCTGGCGCGCGTCGGCTTCGAGCGGGTGGAGGTGGCCTCCCTCGGCATCAACTACCGCACCCCGGAGGAGGTGATGACCGCCGCCGAGCCGGTGATCCGCGCCGCGCTCCCCGACGCCAACGTGCCGACGTCCGTCCGCAGCAGCGGCATCCCGGTCGCGTACGGAGCGGCCGAGGAGCTGGAGACGGTCCTCGCGGACTGGCTGGCCGCGCACCCCGAGGGCACCGCCTGCGTCATCGGCGCCCCGGACTTCCCGGAACGGCCCCGCGTCCGCTCGCTGACCCCGCAGCTGTCCAAGGGCCTGGAGTTCGACCACGTCGTGCTCGTGGACCCGGACGCCTTCGGCGAGGGCGTGGCCGGAGCGGTGGACCGGTACGTGGCCATGACCCGCGCCACCCGCGGACTCACGGTCCTCACCACCGGGGCCGACGCCCGCTGAACGAGCGGGACCGGGGCAGGAGCCCCCGGGACCCCGGGACCTCGGGACAAGGGGGCTCCGCGATACCGGAAGCTCCGGGCCCCCTGTCCCCGACCCCGCCCGGCGACCATGCTGGGCGGGACCGGGACCGGGACACGACGGTCCGACCCGACCCGACCCGACCCGACAGCGGCAACGGCGGCGACAGCGGCTCGGCACCCACCGCACCCACGGCGACCACAACGGGAGTACGCACATGACGGCGGCGCACCACGACGACCACGCGCAGCGGGACCAAGCCGGACGGGACGAGGCCGCACGGCCTCAGGCCGCACGACCTGAGGCGGCACCGGACCGAGCCCGCCCCGACGGCGACGGACCCGCGCCGGCCCCCACCCCCTGGGACCCCGCCTCCCTCCCCGCCGGCGTCGAGGTGCTGCCCGCCACCGGCCACACCGGGGCCGAGGTACGCGGCCTCGACCTCACCAAGCCCCTGGACGAGGAGGCCGCCGCGGCCGTCCGCGCCGCGCTGCTCCGCTGGAAGGTGCTGTTCTTCCGCGCTCAGCACCTGGACCACGAGCAGCACCTCGCCTTCGCCCGCCGCTTCGGCGAGCCCGTGGCCCCGTCCCGCCGGGGCAGCGCTTCGCCCGCCGACCACCCGCTGATCGAGACCACCGCCGACCGCCTGGAGCTCGGCGGCCGGTACGGCATGGACCACGCCGAGTGGCTGGACCGCCGCCGTCCCCACCTGCTGCGCGGCTGGCACTGCGACCACGGCGCCCGCATCGACCCGCCCGCCGCCACGATCCTGCGGGCCGAGTCCGTGCCCCCGTACGGCGGCGACACCACCTGGTCGAACCTGGCCGCCGCCTACGCCGGCCTGTCCGCGCCGCTCCGGGCCTTCGTGGACGGGCTGCGCGCCGAGCACCGGCTCGGCGTCGGCTACCAGCCCCGCCCCGGGGACGACGCGTACCTGCGGCACCTGCTCGACCACCAGCAGGCGTCCCACCACCCGCTGGTGCGCGTGCACCCCGAGTCGGGGGAGCGGCTGCTGTACGTCAACGGCTACTACGTCGAGCAGATCCTCGGCCTCACCCGCGCCGAGAGCGCCCCGCTGCTGGAACTGCTGCTGGAGCAGGCGGTGCGCCCCGAGTACACCGTCCGCTTCCGCTGGCAGCCCGGGGACCTGGTCTTCTGGGACAACCGGGCCACCGTCCACCTCGCCCCCAACGACACCGCGGCGGTCCGCGCCGAGGACGGCCGACCGCACCCGCGGACCATGCACCGCGTGATGCTCGCCGGAGAGGTCCCGGTCGGCGTGGACGGCCGGCCCTCCGAGCCCGTCACCGGCACCGCCCCCGGCCGCTGGTGACCCGGCCGGTCCGGTGGACGACGGCCCGCCCCGAGGCACCCCGCCCCGAGGCGCCCCCGCCCCACCCCGAGGCGCCCCGCCCACCGGACCGGCCCTGGCCCCACCCCCATCGGATAAATGATTTGTCCGATTCCGCGGTCGTCACGGACGATGGTCCGTCGTGAGTACCCCCCGCCGCTTCGCCGCCCTCCTGCCCGACCTGACGCCCTGGCGTTCCAGCCGGGACTTCCGGCTGCTGTTCTGGCAGGGCTCGGTCACCTTCTTCGGCTCCTTCATGGCGATGATCGCCCTGCCGTTGCAGATCAAGCACCTCACCGACTCCCCGCTCGCGGTGGGTGCCATGGGCGCGGTGGAGCTGATCCCGATGGTGGTCTGCGGCCTCTACGGCGGGGCGCTCGCGGACGCCGTGGACCGGCGGCGGATGATCCTGCTCACCGAGGCGGGGCTCGGCATCCTCGCGGCGATCCTGCTGGTCAACGCGCTGCTCCCGGATCCGCTGCTGTGGCCGCTGTACGTGGTCGCCGCCGGGGTCTCCGGCCTCGCGGGCCTCCAACGGCCCGCCCTGGACTCCCTGATGGCCCGGATCGTCCCGCACGACCAGATGACCGCCGCCGCGGCCCTGAACTCCCTCCGCTACAACGTCGGCGCGATCGCCGCGCCCTCCCTGGCCGGCCTCGTCGTGGCCTACGCGGGGTACGCCTCCGCGTACGCGATCACGGTCGTCGGGTTCGCGGTGTCGGTGCTCCTGTGCACCCGGCTGGGTGCGGCCCCGCCCGTGAAGGGCGCGGAACGGCCCTCACTGCGCTCCATCGCCGAGGGCGCCCGGTACGCGTGGAGCCGGCCCGTGCTGCTCGGCACGTACGCCGTGGACCTCGCGGCGATGTTCTTCGCCTTCCCCAACACGATCTTCCCCTTCCTCGCCGACGAGCTCGACGCCGTGTGGGCGCTCGGCCTGATGTACGCGGCCGGCGCGGTCGGCTCCCTGCTGCTGGGGCTCACCAGCGGTTGGACCTCCCGCGTGCACCGGCACGGGCTGCTGGTGATCGGGGGGGCCACCGTCTGGGGTCTGGCCATCGCCGCGGCGGGTTGGACGGGCAGCATCTGGGTGGTCCTGGCCTGTCTGGCCGTCGCGGGCGCCGGCGACATGCTGAGCGGCCTCGGCCGCGCCACCATCTGGAACCAGACCATCCCCGAGGAACTGCGCGGCCGGCTCGCCGGCATCGAGGTGCTGTCGTACAGCGTCGGGCCGCAGCTCGGGCAGGTCCGCGCGGGCACCATGGCGGGCTGGACGGGCACCCGCTCGGCCTTCTGGACCGGTGGTGTGGCCTGCGTGGCCTCCGTGGCCATCCTGTCCGCGCTGCTCCCGAAGCTGTTCACGTACGACGCCCGCACCGACGAGGACGCGATCCGGCGCCGCGCCGCCCGCGAGGCCACCGACCCGGACCCGGCCCCGGCGGCCTGACCGCCCCCTGCCGGCGGCGCCCGGATACGGTGCCACCACCCGCGTACGGCAATGCGGGGACACGGGACAGGGGGACGGGATGAACTGGCTGAAGCGGGTCCTGGGCGGGTCCGGGGGCCAGGAGACGGCGTCGACGCCGTCCTCGGCCCCGGACGGGACGCCGGTTCCGGTCCCGGGCGTCGTGAAGACGAGCGGACCGGCCGGCGCCGTGCACACCGGTGGATCCGCTGCCGTCGTCCCCGAACCGGTGCCCGCCCCCGCGCGGGCGGGCGCCCCGGTCCTCCAGCGGGAGTCCGGCACCGGCGCCCGCACCGTGAAGCTCGACACCGGGACGCGGCCGCTGATCCTCACGATCACCCACGAGGGCCCCGGCCACTTCGTGGTCGACCTGCTGGACGGCCGCCTCCGCGCCGGCTCCCAGGCCGTCTACACCACGGGCCCCTTCGTCGCCCGGGCCCTCGCGAACGCCGACGACCGGCCGGTGCGCGCGGTACGCGTGACGGCGGACGGACCCTGGACCATCGAGGTCACCGGCATCGAGGACGCGCTCGCCGTGACCGAACGGGCGGAGCGGCCCGCCTCCGACGTACTGCGCTACGAAGGCGGCCCGGCCCTGGCGACCCTCCGTTACGCGGGCAGCCCGCGCCACCCCGACGGCGGCTACTTCCTCACCGACACCTTCGCCCCGGACGGCTCGGGCTTCCTGGACGACCTGGCCAACGACAACGGCCCCTGGGAGGGCGAGGTCCCCCTCCCCGGCCCCTGCCTCCTCTACGCCCGCGCCGACGGCCCCTGGACGATCACGATCCGCCCGTTCGAGGCCGCCTAGAGGAGGTGGTCGGCCTTGCCGGCTTTGATGTCGAGGATCAGTTGGCGCAGGGCGTCTGCGGAGTCGGTGAGCGGGTGGTCCTCCTGCCCGGCGACGGCGATGTAGCTGTTCCCGTCGGAGTCGGTCCCGAAGCGGTAGCACGCGCTGGATTCCGCGCAGAACGGGTCCTCCCACGTGATGTCGGCCATCGTGTTCCTCACAGTTCTCTCGCGAGGCGATGGACGAAGTCCACCGACTCGGTCGCTGACAGGCTGAGCCCTTCCAACCAGTCCAGGTGGGTCCGGTATTTCGACAACTGGGCCTCGCCGTGCAGGAAATCCGCTCCGTGGGCGCTGTCGACCTGGACGGTGTCGAGCTGAGGCACGGGGCCTTCGACGTAATTCAGTGTCTGGCCCGCGCCCGGAAAGCCTCCGGCCTCGAACGGAACGACTCTCACCGTCACGTTGTCGCGTTCCGCCATGGCGATCAGGTGCTCCAACTGCGCCCTGGCCACCTTGGAGCCTCCGAACCGCATGCGGAGTGCTGCCTCGTGTATCACCCCGGTGTACGTGGGGGCCTTGAGGCCGGTGAGGACCTGTTGCCGCTCCATCCGGTGGGCCAGTCGCAGGGCCACCTCCGATTCGGGCAGGGCGGGCACTGCGAAGCGGAAGATGGCGAGGGCGTGGTCGCTCGTCTGGAGAAGACCCGGGATGTGCACGGTGTTCGCGTACCGGATGCGGTGCGTGGAGGCTTCGAGCTCCGCGATGTCGAGGACGCTCGCGGGCATCGAGCCCCGGTACCGGTCCCACCACCCCTGCTGTCGCGGCCGGGCCATCTGGACCAGGGCGTCGACGTAGCGCTGGTCGGCGCAGTCGCAGTGACAGGCCAAGGCGCGGAGACGTTCCTCGCTGATGGTCCGGACGCCCTGCTCGATCGCCGAGACCTTCGAGCGGTCCACGCCCAGGAGCCCCGCCGCCGATTGGGCGCTCACGTCCGCCGCGACGCGCATCTTGCGGATCTCGGCACCCAGCCGCTTCTGACGTTCTGTGGGAGCTGTCCTCGGAGGCATGGGGGAAGTCTGCCGTGTCCTCGGTACGGCTACCACGGAAGGCAGTTGTCCGCCAAGCCAGTGGCACATAGGCCACCGCATCCCCTACGGTTGGTAACGCACCGCTCACGTAGGGGAGTTGAAGTGCATCGCCGCAGCATGCCTCGGCCTCCGGCGACGAGCCACGCTCCCCGACCGACCGCGTCGAGCCATCCGTGCGCGTCGAACTCACCGTCACCCAGAGCCATTCCGCCGTGCCGTACGAGGAGTCCGCGATGCTCAGCCTGTCCGCCCTGCCCTGCTTGACGATCCCGGCCGGGGGCACCGTCCCCGCCGGGCCGCCCGACCCACAGAACCTCTTCTGCAGCCTCACGCTCCCGGGGGCCCCGCACGCGGCCCGGATCGCCCGCGGGGCGGTGACGGTGGCCCTGCACACGCACGGCCTCGCGCCGCTCGCCGCCGCGACCGTCCAGGCCACCTCGGAGCTGGTGGCCGCCGCCGCGAAACTGAGCCCGGGGGAGGACCTGTACCTCTCGCTCCGCTACCGCACGGGGACGGTCCGCCTCACCGCCTTCGACGGGCAGGCGGCGCGGGCCCGCACCCCGCTCGCCGAAGCCCTCGACACCCGCCGCCGGGCGGCCCTCCGCTTCCTGGCCTGCCTGGTCCGGGAGTGCTCGGGCAGTTGGGGGTTCGAACCCTCCCGGGAACCGGGCGGCGGCACCCGTACCTGGGTCTGCCTCCCACACGAAGGCGCCGCCGACTACGGGGCGTTCGCGGCCGAACCCCGGGCGGGGCGGGGCCGGCGGGGCTAACCTCGCGCTCGGGGCGGGGGACGGGTGCGGGACCCGGCGCGCGGCCCGGACGGGCGGGGCGGGACGATGATGAGCAGGGGGCGGGCGGCCCTGGTCGTGGCGGTGGTGGTGCTCGCGGCGGCCCTGGCCGCGGTCGCGAGCCTGGCCGCGAACGCCGCCACCGGGGACGGGACCTGGCCCGGCCCGCTGGACCACGTGCGCACCCACGCCTGGGCGGTGCTCGCCGTGGTCACCGGGCTCGGGCTGCTCGCCGCCGGCTGGCTGGCCTGGCGACAGGAACGGCCCGCCGGCCCCGCCGGTGACCCGCCGCCCCCGCCCGCGCCCCGGGTCCCCGACTGGGTCGTGGACCGGGACGAGGCGAAGGCGGCCGTGGCCGCCGTCTGCGCCCGCCCGGCCCGGGGCGGTACCGCCGTCGGCATCACCACCTCCCTGGAGGGCGCGGGCGGCTTCGGCAAGACGGTCCTGGCCACGGCGGTCTGCGCCGATCCCCGGGTCCGTGCCCGGTTCCGGGGCCGCGTCCACTTCGTCACCGTCGGCCGGGACGTCCGGGGTAGGGCCGCCATCGCCGACAAGGTCGCCGAGGTCACCACCTTCATCACCGGGGACACCACCGCCTTCGAGGACCCCGACCTCGCCGGAGACCACCTCGGCCGCCTCCTGGACCAGCGCCCGCCCACCCTGCTCGTCCTCGACGACGTGTGGGAGGCCGAACAGCTCGCCCCGTTCCTGCGCGGCGGCCGCGACTGCGTCCGGCTGGTCACCACCCGGGTGCCCGGCGTGCTCCCCTCCGAGGCCGTCCGGGTCCGCGTCGACGAGATGAGCGAGGCGCAGGCCCGGGCCGTCCTCACCCACGGGCTGCCCGCGCTGCCCGCCGCGACCGAGGCAGGGCTGCTGCGCGCCACCGGCCGATGGGCGTTGCTGCTCCGCCTCACCAACCGGCTGGTGGCCGCCCTCGTCTCCACGGGCGAGGATCCGGCCACCGCCGCCGCCGAAGTCCTCCGCGTGCTGCGCGCCCGGGGCCCCGCCGCCGTGGACCCCGGGGCCGTCGCCGCCCCCGGCGCCCACCTCCCCCTCGACCTGGACAGCCCGGCCCGCCGCGCCCTCGCCGTCCGCGCCACGGTGGAGGCCGCCACCAGCCTGCTGCCCGCGCACGGCGACCGACGCCTCGCGGAACTGGCCGTGTTCGTCGAGGACGAGTCCCTGCCCGTCCCCCTGGTCGCCGAGCTCTGGGCGGCGACCGGCGGACTCACCGCCCTCGCCGCCCGGGACCTGTGCGCCCGGCTCGACCGGCTCTCCCTGATCTCCCTCGCTCCCGGTGACGGCGGCCGCATCACCCTCCACGACGTGCTCCGCGACTACCTCCGCGAGGAGCTCGGCGGGGAGGAACTCCAGCGCCTGCACGGGGTCCTGGCCGAGGCGGCGCTCCCCGAGCGCTGGTGGGAGGTCCGCGAGGGCTACGTCCTCGACCACCTCGTCGAACACCTGCTGGCCGCCGGACGGCAGGACCGCGCCGAAGAGATCGCCGGGGACGTCCGCTGGGTCGAGACCCGCCTCCACCAGCGCGGTCCCGCCGCCCCGTGGAGCGACCTCGCCCGGATCCCCACCCCGCTCGCCACCGCCCTCGCCCGCGACCTGCTGCGCGTCTCCCACTTGCTGACGCCCGTCGAACCCGCCGGCTCCCTCACCGTGATCCTGCACAGCCGGCTCGGTGGCATCCCGCACTGGGACCGCCAGATCGCCGCCCGCCGCGAGGACCCCGCCCTCCGTCCCCGACTCGTGGAACGCTGGCCGCTGCCCGACCTCCCCGACCCCTCCCTGCTGCGGACCGTCACCGGGCACGGCTCGTACGTCTCCGCCCTCGCCGTCACCTCCGACGGCACCCGGCTCGCCGTCGGGCACGCCGACGGCGAGGTCCGACTCTGGGACCTGGACACCGGCACCCCCACCGCCCGCCTCGGGCAGGGCCCGCACGCCGCACCCGTCCGCGCCCTCGCCCTGGCCCCGGACGGCAGTTGGGCCGCCGCCGTCAGGGGCGGCGGGGTGGACCGTTGGGAGCTGCCCTCCGGCCGACCCCTGCCCGCCCTGGACCGGAGCCCGGGCCCCTGCACCGCCCTCGCCGTCACCCCCGACGGACGCCGGCTCCTCACCGGACACGGCGGGGGCGCCGTCCACCTGTGGGACGCGACCACCGGCGAGGGCCTGCGCCGCTACTGGGGGCCCACGGCTTCCGTCCGCGCCGTCGCCGTGTCCGCGGACGGTCGCCGGGTCGCGGCGGGCGACGAGGCCCGCACGGCCCGGGTCTGGGAGTCGGACACCGGCCTCCAGGTGGGCGCCCGGATCCGCCACCGGGGCCGGGTCAACGCCCTCGCCCTGGACCGGGACGGCGCCCGCCTCGCCGCCGTCGACGACCGCGGCCACATCCAGGTCACCGCCACCGCCCCCGGCAACCCCCACGTCCTGCGGGCCGCCCCCGACCAGACCTACCCCGGCATCGGCGTCGGCATCGACCCCGCCGGACGCTGGTGCGTCAGCGCCGTCGAGGACGGCCGCGTGGACCTGTGGGACCTCGACACCGGCGCCCACCTCGGCGGCCTCCCCGGCATCGACATCAGCGCCACCGCGATGCTCCTCGGCCCCGACGGGACCTGGCTGGCCCGCGGCGACCTCGACGCGGTCCGGCTCATCGAGACGCCCCCCAGGCCCCCGCGCCCCGCCACGCCCGCCGCCGGCTTCATCCGCGGCCTGGAACTCTCCCCGGACGGCACCACCCTGCTCGCCCTCCGCTCCCGCCGCTCCATGGAACTGTGGTCCGCCGACGAGGGCACCCTGCTGCGGCAACTCACCGGACACGGCGCATGGTGGCGGGCCGCCGCCTTCGGCCCGGACGGCGACTGGCTCGCCGCCACCGTCGACGGGGACCGCGTCATCCACCTCTGGGACCTGTCCACCGGCACGGTCACCACCGGCCACCCCGTCACGCACTGGGTCGACGGCCTCGCCGTGTCCCCCGACGGCTCCCTGCTCCTCAGCCGCGGCTCGGACACCGCCGTTCGGCTCTGGGACCGCGCCACCGGCGCCGAGGTGCGCGCCCTGACCTTCGCCACCAAGCCCTACGCGATGGCCTTCGCCCCGGACGGCGCCGCCCTCGCCGTCGGCACCATGTCCGGACAGGTCGTCCTCGGCCCCGTACGGGCCGCCGACCCCCCACGGCTCCTCGGCTCCCACCACGGCATGGTGATGACCGCCGTGTGGTCCCCGCGCGGACTCCTCGCCACCGGAGGCCAGGACGGCACCGTCCGCCTGTGGGACCCCGACCGGCCCGACGCCGCCGCCGGAACCCTCACCGGACACACCGGACCGGTACCCGGCCTCGCCTTCTCCCCGGACGGCCGGCGCCTGGCCACCGCCGGCGAGGACGGCACCCTCCGCATCTGGCACACCGCCGACCTCCGCCCCGCCGTGGTCCTGCGCACCGGCGGCAGCCTGCACTCCTGCCACTGGACCCAGGGCGGCCGGTCCCTGGCCGTCGGAGGCCGGTACGGGCTGTACTCCTTCGAGTTCAGGCCCTGACGGCCCCCGGCTCCGATCCGTTCCGCCCGCGCCGTCACGGAACGGCGCCGGCCGCGCACCCGTGACCTTCGGCGTCAGCGTCCAGGGCCGAAAGTCCATCTGGGTGACGTTAAATGCGAATTGAGTGAAACCTTCCTCCTTGACCTAACGTCCTGGGAACTGGGTGACCGTCAAAGAGGGAGCGGGGAGCGGCATGTCGACGCAGAAGAAGTACCGGACGCACATAGCCGTGGTGGCCTCGGCCCTCGCGCTGACCGGGGCGGTGTGGGGCGCGGCCGTCCTCACCCGGGACGACGGCGGAACCCCGCTGGCGGCCGGCCCGGGCCCCCGGGGCGGGACCTCCGCGCAGCAGGACCCCGCGAACCCCGCGCCGGTGATCCCCGAGTCCATCGCCCACGACGCGGAGGCGGGCGGACGCACCGTCAACATCACCATCGACGACGGGCCGGACCCCCGCTGGACCCCCGAGGTCCTGGACCTGCTCAAGGAGAACGGGGTCAAGGCCGTGTTCTGCATGATCGGCCCGCAGGCCCGGGCCCACCCGGACCTGGTGAAGCGGGTGGTGGCCGAGGGGCACAAGCTCTGCGACCACACCATGACCCACGACACCGGCATGGACAAGAAGCCCGTCGCCTACCAGAAGCGGCAGATCCTCGACGCGAAGAAGCTCATCGAGGAGGCCGCGGGCGGCGCGAAGGTCGAGTACTACCGGGCGCCGGGCGGGGCCTTCACCCCGGACAGCCGGCGGATCGCCGCCGCCGCCGGGATGCGGCCGCTCGGCTGGAACGTCGACACCAAGGACTTCCAGAAGCCGGGGGCCGCGGCCATCGAGGCCACCGTCCGCAACGAGCTCGTCAACGGCCCCACGATCCTCTTCCACGACGGCGGCGGCGACCGCTCCCAGACCGTGGAGGCCCTGGAGCGGGTGCTGCCCTGGCTCAAGGAGCAGGGCCGGCCCACCGGCTTCCCCGTCCGCACCCGGCCCTGAGCGGCCCCGACCGGCCCCGACCGGTCGGGACACGCGGTCCGCGGCGCGAACGGGTGAGGATCGGACCGCGCGGGACCCCCGCGGTGTTCCCTGGTCGGGTCCACCCCCGTCCCCAGGGAGCCCCGCGTGACCATCGCCCCGCAGAACCTCTCCGACCCGGTCGTCGCCGCCTTCGTGGCCGCCGTCAACGCCCACGACCAGGAAGCGTTCTTCGCGCTGCTGACCCCGGACGCCACCATGTCCGACGACGGCACCGACCGGAACCTCACCGAATGGACCGACCGGGAGATGTTCTCCTCCCGCGGCCACATGGACGTGATCAAGGAGACGGACGGCGGCCGCTCCCTGGTCGCGAACTACCGCAACGACACCTGGGGCGAGATGCGCACCGCCTGGCGGTTCGAGATCACCCCCGAAGGCCGCGTCAGCCGCTTCGAGACCGGCCAGGGCTGAGCCTCCACGGCGGGCCGGTCCCACGGGCCGATCCCACGGCCGGTGGGACCGGCCCGTGGGACCGGCCCCGCGTCAGGCCCCCGCGTCAGGCCCCCGCGTCAGGCCCCCGCGTCAGGCCCCCGCGACCGCCTCGGCCGCGCGCAGCACCGCCGTCGTCAGCCGCTCGTTCTCGGTGGCCGAGCCGCCCGGGAAGAAGAACCGGCGCCGGGTGTAGGCATACGCCAGCCCGGTGGTCGGGTCCGCCCAGGAGTTCGCCCCGGCGGCCCCGCAGTGCCCGAAGGCGGCCGGACCCACCAGGGGCTGCAGCTCGAAGCCCAGCCCGAAGTGGTCGCTCTCCCCGGTGACCCGGTCCACGCCCGGGGTCAGCGGGCGCGCCAGCTCCGCCACCGTCTCCGGCTTCAGCAGGGGCGGCAGCCCGTCCACCCCGCCGACCGCCGCCGCGAACATCCGGGCCACCCCGCGCGCGGAGGCCGAACCGCCCGCCGAGGCCATCCCCGACTCGATCGTCCGCGGGGCGTTGCCGAACTCCACGAAGTCCATCGGCGGCTCCCGCAGCGCGTTGAAGGCCACCGGCAGCAGGCTGTCCGCGGGCAGCTCCTGGGCCGCCGCCTCCGCGAGCTGCTCGGGCGTCGGCAACTGCGGCAGCACGGGCGCCCACCGCTCCCGGTCCGGGTCACCGGCCGGCAGCCCCATCCGGAAGTCCAGCCCGTACGGGACGCGCAGCCGCTCCTCGAAGAGCTCCTGCACCGTCCGGCCGGTGGCCCGCAGCACCACCTCACCCGTCAGGGCGCCGATCACGAAGGCGTGGTAGCCGTACTCCGCCCCCGGCTCCCAGTACGGCTCGGCCGCCGCCAGCCGGGCCGCCACCAGCCGCTCGTCCGCCAGCTCATCGATCCCGAACCCGCCGGGCACGTTCACCAGGCCCGCGCGGTGCGCCAGCAGCTCCCGCAGCGTCAACCGCTCCTTGCCGCCGCCGGTGAACTCCGGCCAGTAGGAGGAGACCGTGCGGTCGAGGTCGAGCACGCCCTCCTGCACCAGCGAGGCCACCACCAGGTGCGCGGCGGCCTTGGTCACCGAATAGACCGGGCCCAGGGTGTCCGCGCCGGTGTGCTCCCCGCTCCACAGATCCACCGCCCGGCGCCCCTGGTGGTACACCGTCAGCTGGGCCTCAGGATGGTGCGGCTCCGCCGCGATCACGGCCTCCAGCTCGGCCCGGACGGCCTCCCAGCCCGGCGCGGTCTCCCCGTGCACCCGGTCCGCCCCGTCCGACCGCTCCCCGGTCGTCGTCTGCTCCGTCATCTCCACAACCCCCGTCGTGTGTGCCGCGCGTTCGCGTGCGGTCCGCCGGTCCCGGCGTGCGACCCGTGCCGCGCGCCGTCCGGCAGAGCCCACAACCCCCCTGCTCCGCACGGTATTCCGACCGCCGAGGCCCTCCTCGCCCCGTCCTCCGGCCAAACCCGCCCGCCCGGGCTCGTACGGGTGAAACCCCCGGCCGGGTCGTTCCGGCGCGCCGGGAGACCGCGTTGACCCCGGCATGAACCGCATCCGCACCGCCGCCTTCGCGGGCACGGCAGTCCTCCTGTCGGTCCTGGCCCCCGCCGCCCTCTCCCGGGCCGACGGCCCCTCCTCGGCCCGGCACCTCCAGGACCCGGCCGGCGGGAACAAGGCGATGAAGACGGCCTGGACCGGAGGGGACAAGCACAAGCTGAGCGGTCAGTTCCGGTTCCACCCGGGCATGGACTACAAGCTCAAGGACAAGCCCGGCCCCGCCGGCGCCCCCGAATGGGGTTCCAAGACCCCCGACCTGAACACCGTGGCCTACCGCCCCCGCATGGTGTTCTCCTACGAGATCGCCACCTCCACCCTGCTCCGCAAGGGCATCAGCGAGAAGAAGGGCAAGCACGCCGTCACCCTGCGCGCCGTGCTGCGCGACGCCCGCGGCAAGAGGATCGCGGCCGTGGACGAGGCCAAGGCCGACCGCCCCGCCGTCCTGGAGAAGGAGTTCCCGGTCGGCCGGAAGATCGCCTGCGACTCCGGGGTGTACACGGTCGCCTGGAGCATCTCCCGCACCGGACCGGCCGACACCGACCGCGCCACCGTGAAGGGCACCCTGGACTGGGACTCCTCCTGCAAGGAGTTCAAGGACTCGCTGAGCCACTGAGGTACGAGCCACTGAGGTACGGGCCCGCGACAGGGCCGTTCCCGCTGCCGCCCGTCGCACCTCGTGGGTGCCGTGCGGGCGGCGGGCCGGGCACCGGATGGGTGCCGTACGGCCGGGGCCGCGCCCGGATGGGACGCGGGCCGGGACCGGGCGGACGGGCCACCGGGTCCGGGAAGGGCGCCCGGAGCGCCCGAGGGTCAGGACCGCTCGGCGGCGTCCCGCGCCTGCTCGGCGATCTTCTCCAGCACACCGCGCGGACTACCGCCCGGCTCCACCGCCGAGCCGATGCTCCGCTTGATCACATTGCTCACCTGCAGCCAGGACGGCTTGTTCACCGGGTACAGCTGCGCCCCGTGCAGGGCCGTGAGGAACTGCTCGTGCCCGGCGTCCAGTCCGCCGCCCGCGGGGGTCCGCGAAGCGGTGATCGTGGAGGGCAGCAGGTGGTAACGACGGGCGAAGGTGCTCAGGTTGGCGTCCCGGTAGACGAAGTCGAGGAAAGCCCCGATCTCCTCGTCGTTGCCGTTCTCCTTGAAGGCCATCATCCAGTCGGCCACCCCCATGGTCGGGGGCACCTCGCCGGCCGGCAGCGCGTCCGACACCGGCATGGCCACCGTGCCCACCCGGATGCCCTTGTCCCGGGCCTCCCGCAGCAACGACGGATAGCCGTTGACCATGCCGACCTCACCGCGCAGGAAGGCCGCGAAGGCGTCCTGCCGGTTCAGCTTCGACGGCGGCACCGGACCGGTCAGCCCCGGGGCCACCAGCTCGTCCCGGATCCACTCCAGCGTCTCGACGTTGCGGTCCGAGGCCAGGCTGTAGCCGCCACTGGCGTCGGTGTACCCGCCGCCGTTGCTCAGCTCCCAGATCATCGCCTCGGCGTGCGCCTCCTCCGGACCCAGCGGCAGGGCGTACGGGGTCCGCACCCCGTCCTCCTTGAGGGCCTCGGCCGCCTTCTCCAGGTCCTTCCAGGTCTTCGGCGCGCTCAGTCCGGCCTCGTCGAAGAGGTCCTCGTTGTAGAAGAGCAGCCGGGTACTGGCGACGAAGGGCAGCCCGTAGAGCTTGTTGTCCACGGAGCCGGCCTCCACCAGCGGCGGCAGGAAGTTCGCCTCCGCCGACACCGAGAGGACGTCGCCCGCCTCGTACAGCAGCCCGTCGGCGGCGAAGTCCGAGTAGGCGCCCATCAGCGCCATGTCGGGGGCCTCGCCCTCCTCCACCATGCGCGTGACCTCGCGGTCCACATCGGCCCAGGGGTAGAGCTTCACCTCCACCCGCTTGCCGGGGTGGGCCTTCTCGTAGGCGGCCGTGATCCCGTCCCAGTAGCCCTTCGAGCTCGTCGCGGGGGAGTCCCCGTACTCGGCGGCCACCAGGGTCAGCGGACCGTCCCCGCCGGAACCGGCGGATCCGCACCCGGAGAGCGGGCCGAGAAGGACGAGCGCGGCCAGGGAGGCGGCGGCGCCGGAGTGTCTTCGTCGCACGTTCTTTCCTCTTGATCTTGTTTTGGTCACTGCGTCCGGAATTCTCGCCGCATTTCGGCCGGATGGGCCCTGGTGAACCCCAGTTATGGCCCTTGCTCCAACCGCCGCCTTTCCGTCTGGTGTCTTCCGATATGCCCGGGAGCGCGGGGACGCGCGTAGAACCGGCGGCGCCCGTGGGCCGGGCCCAGGGAGGCTCCGGAAACACGAACGGCCCCGCCGGAGCGGGGCCGTGAAAGGAGGGACGGGCGGGACGCCGGGGATCAGCCGGTGAACTCGCCCGCGTACGGGTCGGGCTCGCCGGTCTCCGGGTTGTGCCCGGTCTGCCAGCGGCGCTGGGCCTCCCGCCAGTGCACGAAACTCAGCGGTGCCCCGTCCCAGAAGGTCAGGCTCACCGGATTCACGTCGAATTCGTCCTCGAAGAGCCGGCGCAGGAACTCGGCCATTCCGTACGGATACACGGTGAACGGATCGGCGGTGTGCCGCCCGCACACCAGCACCGGCCACCGGTCCGGATCGGGATCCTCGGTGTGCCAGCACAGTATGTCCGCGCCCGCGGTGATGCCCCAGGCCAGGATGTGCTCCGGGTCGGTGTCGAAGGCGACCCGGCCGCCCTCCGCCGCCCAGGCGGCCCGGGCGTTGCCCGTCTCCTCCACCATGTCGGCCGGATCCCACTGCGGACCCGCGGTGGGCAGCGGCACCAGGATGCTGGCCTCGGCGTTGATCCGGCCCCCGCCGTAACGGGCCATGAAGGCCACGAAGTCGGCCGGGAAACGGGTGCTCCAGGCGGCCTCGGCGGCGGCCCAGTCCACGGACTCGTCCGCGCCGAAGGCGCTGGGCATGATCCGCTCCAGCGCGGTGATCTGCGCGTTCTCCACCATGTCGCCCCCCTGCCGCCGAGCCCAACCGCCCCAACCTACCCTGCCCGGGGACCTTGATCAGTCCGCGGTGACCCCGACCCGGGCGCCTTCGGCCACGCCCCAGCCCGCCAACGCCCCGGCCGCCGCCTCCAGGACGTACCGGGCCCGCGGTCGCGGCAGCCCCAGCCGCCCCGGCCGCATGGTCCGCACCGCCAGCACCCGCAGCTCCCGGTCCAGGTACGCCACGTCGATGGCGAACCGCATCCCGAAGGTGTGCACGCTCGCCGCCGGCACCAGCAACATGGCCCCCGCGATCCCGTCCCGCCCCAGCAGTCCCCGGGTCCGCGCCCGATACGAGGCCGCGATCTCCACCGGGATCCCCGCTCCCGCTCCCGCTCCGTCCGCCGGCGTCCGCACCGCCAGCACGCCCGTACCGTCCCGCCACCGTCCGCCCATGCCGCGCACCCTAGGACACCCGGCCGCCGACCGGACCCCCGCGGCCGGAACCGGCCCCGCACCGCACCGCGCCGCCCTCCGTTGGGCCCGGGGGCCCATGACCGGCACGGGCCCGGCTCCTAGGGTCGGCCCGTGGTCCTGCTCGTGATCGTCGTCCTCGCCACCGGGTACGGCACCGCCGCCGGGCTGCTTGTCCCGCACGCGGTGCACCGGCTCGCGGTGCCGCCCGGGGAGCCCTGGCGCTCCGTGGACCCCGGGGGCCGCCCGCTGACCGGCTGGCTCGCCCGGGCCCGCGGCTACGGTCCGCCCGCCGGGCGCACCGCCGCCTGCTGCGCCGCCGTCTGCGCCGCGCTCGCCGCCGCGGGCGGGGCCCGGCCCGAGGCGGCCGTCTTCGTCGCCCTCGCCCCGGTGGCGCTCGTCCTGGCCCTGGTGGACTTCGCCGTGCACCGGCTGCCCGACGTGCTCACCCTGCCCCTGGCCGGGGCCGTCACCGCCCTGCTCGGCGTCGCGGCCGCCCTGCCGGGCGCGGCCGGCCACTGGGACGGTGCCGCCCTCGGCGGCCTGGCCCTCGGCGGCGGGTACCTCCTGCTGTTCCTCGTCCACCCCGCCGGCATGGGTTTCGGAGACGTCAAGCTGGCGCTCGCCCTGGGGGTCGCTCTTGGGTGGTACGGGTGGGGGGTATGGCTGCTCGGAGCCTTCCTCGGCTTCCTCTACGGCAGCCTCTACGGCCTCGCCCTTGCGGTACGGGGCCGGGCGGGCCGGAAGACCGCCCTCCCCTTCGGCCCCTTCATGGCCGGTGGCACCCTCACCGCTCTGCTCCTGGGCGGCCTCGGAGCGTAATCCCCGCGCGCCGGTGCGCGCAGCACCCTTTATGAAGGGTTATGGTGGAACCCCCCCCTCGGGCCGGTCCGTATCCCCCCCACGGACCGGCCCGTTTTTCTTGTCCGGAACCCCTCCGGCCGGAACCCAGCGCTCCGCCGGACCTCCGGCCAAGCCGCGGGGCGGCCAGAACGAAGGGGCCCGCACCGTCCGGCGCATCCGCCGGACCGTACGGACCCCCGCCCGGGAAGCCCCGGAGCCTCAGCCCCGCTGGGCCCAGATGTTCGTGCCCGGGGTGGAGACCGCGAAGGAGTCGATCTCCGCCAGCTCCTCCGCCGACAGCGGCGCACCCGCCAGGGCGGCCACGTTCTCCTCCAGCTGCGCCACGCTGGACGCGCCGATCAGCGCCGAGGTCATCCGCTCGTCCCGCAGCACCCAGTTCAGGGCCAGCTGCGCCAGCGACTGCCCGCGCCGCTCGGCGATGCCGTTCAGCCCGTTCAGCCGGCGCATCACCTCGTCCGAGAGCAGGTCCGGGTTCAGGGACTTGCCCTGCGTGGCCCGCGACCCCTCCGGGATCCCCTTCAGGTACTTGCCGGTCAGCAGGCCCTGGGCCAGCGGCACGAAGGAGATGCAGCCCATGCCCGCCGCCTCCAGGGTGTCGAGCAGGCCGTCCTCCTCCGTCCAGCGGTTGATCATGGAGTAGGAGGGCTGGTGGATCAGCGGCCGCACCCCCATCTCCGTGAGGATCCGCGCCGCCTCCGCCGTCTGCTCGGCGTTGTAGGAGGAGACGCCCACGTACAGCGCCTTGCCCTGCCGCACCGCGGACGCCAGGGCGCCCATGGTCTCCTCCAGCGGGGTCTCCGGGTCGAAGCGGTGGCTGTAGAAGATGTCGACGTAGTCCACGCCCATCCGCTTCAGCGAGGCGTCCAGCGAACCGAGCAGGTACTTCCGGCTGCCCCACTCGCCGTACGGGCCGGGGTGCATCAGGTACCCGGCCTTCGTGGACAGCACCAGCTCCTCGCGGTGCGCCGCGAAGTCCTGTGCGAAGATCTTGCCGAAGTTCAGCTCCGCGGAGCCGGGCGGCGGACCGTAGTTGTTCGCCAGGTCGAAGTGGGTCACGCCCAGGTCGAAGGCCCGCCGCAGGATGGACCGCTGGGACTCCAGGGACTTGTCGTCACCGAAGTTGTGCCAGAGGCCCAGGGAGATCGCGGGGAGCTTGAGGCCGCTGCGGCCGGAGCGGCGGTACTCCATGGAGTCGTAGCGCGTGGCGTCCGCCCGATAGGGATTGTTATCAGTCACGTTGTCCTCCCTATCACGGACTTGTGACATCCCGGGTTGGGCCGGGCATCCGCGGGCGCAGTAATGTGGCGCAGTCGGGGGACGCTGTTCGCGGGGGCCATGCAGGAGGGGCTGGAAGATCGTGAAGCTGCGGGACCTGGTGTACAGGCTGTATGCGCGCCGGGTGGGAGGCCGCCTCGACCATGACGCGGTTCCCAAGCACATCGGAGTCATCCTCGACGGGAACCGGCGCTGGGCGAAGGCGTCCGGAGGCACCACCGAGCAGGGCCACCAGGCCGGCGCGGACAAGATCACCGAGCTGCTGGGCTGGTGCGCGCAGACGGACGTCGAGGTCGTCACGCTCTGGATGCTGTCCACGGACAACCTGGACCGCCCCGAGGTGGAGCTGCGCCCCCTCCTCAACATCATCGAGAACACCGTCCGCGGACTCGCGGCCGACGGCCGCTGGCGCGTGCACCACGTGGGCAATCTGGACATCCTGCCCGCGCAGACCCAGCGGGTCCTGAAGGAGGCCGAGGAGGACACCCGCGGCCGCCCCGGGATACTCGTCAACGTCGCCGTGGGCTACGGCGGCCGGCAGGAGATCGCCGACGCGGTCCGCTCCCTGCTCCACGAGCACGCCGCCAAGGGCACCTCCATCGAGGAGCTCGCGGAGATCCTGGACATCGACCACATCTCCGAGCACCTCTACACGCGCGGCCAGCCCGACCCGGACCTCGTCATCCGCACCAGCGGCGAGCAGCGCCTGTCCGGATTCATGCTGTGGCAGAGCGCACACTCCGAGTACTACTTCTGCGAGGTCTTCTGGCCCGCCTTCCGCAAGGTGGACTTCCTCCGGGCCCTGCGCGACTACGCCGCCCGGCACCGGCGGTACGGGGCCTGACACCCCTTCGGCGGGGCCCGACACGGCCCCGCCGACACCCCCTCGGCACACCCTCCCGACCCCCGCCGCCGGCGCGCCGGAGCGGCACGATCGCGTCGCGGGGCTTTCACCAGGGATTCACCGAGCGTCCGTCATATGCCAAGGCATGGCCTTGCGCGTTCGAGGGAATACCCCTGGCAGGTCGACTCCCGAACCACGGGTGTCGCATCTCAGCGGGCGGCACAGGCGCCGTCCGCCCGGGAGGCCCTTTGCAGCCAGGACGCACGTGCGGTTCGCACGGACGGAGTGGAGGGCCGGAATTCGGCCCGTGCAGGGAGCCGATGACCGGTCCGGTCTTCATGGCCCGACCTCTTCCGAGGGGGTACGTCCTTCCGTGGTGACCAGCACAAAGCGCCGCCTGCCCGACAGGCGGACCTACGTCCTCGACACCAGCGTCCTGCTGGCCGACCCCAACGCCTTCCGCCGCTTCGACGAGCACGAGGTCGTGCTCCCGATCGTGGTGATCACGGAGTTGGAGGCCAAGAGGCACCATCCCGAGCTCGGCTACTTCGCCCGGCAGGCCCTCCGGCTGCTGGACGACTTCCGGGTCCGGTACGGCCGCCTCGACGCCCCGCTCCCACTGGGCGAACTGGGCGGGACCCTGCGCGTCGAGCTCAACCACTCCGATCCGGGCATCCTGCCCGCGGGCTTCAGGCTCGGGGACAACGACTCGCGGATCCTCGCGGTCGCCCGCAACCTGCAGGCCGAGGGCTACGACGTCACGGTGGTCTCGAAGGACCTGCCGCTCCGCATCAAGGCCTCCTCCGTGGGGCTGCTCGCCGAGGAGTACCGCGCCGAGCTCGCCATCACCGACGCCGGCTGGACCGGCATGAGCGAGCTCTCCCTCTCCGGGGAACAGGTCGACCTCCTCTACTCCGAGGAGCGGCTGCACGTCCCCGAGGCCGCGGAACTGCCCGTGCACACCGGGCTCGTCCTCACCTCCGAACGCGGCAAGGCCCTGGGCCGGGTCACCGCCGGCGGGGACGTGCGGCTGGTCCGCGGCGACCGCGAGGCCTTCGGCCTGCACGGCCGCAGCGCCGAACAGCGCATCGCCCTCGACCTCCTGCTCGACCCGGAGGTCGGCATCGTCTCCCTGGGCGGCCGGGCCGGCACCGGCAAGTCCGCGCTGGCGCTGTGCGCCGGCCTGGAGGCCGTGCTGGAGCGCCGGCTCTACCAGAAGGTGATGGTCTTCCGGCCGCTGTACGCGGTGGGCGGCCAGGAGCTGGGGTACCTGCCGGGCACCGAGGCCGAGAAGATGGGCCCGTGGGCCCAGGCCGTGTTCGACACCCTCTCCGCGGTCTCCGGACGCGAGGTCATCGAGGAGGTGCTCAACCGCGGGATGCTGGAGGTGCTGCCGCTCACCCACATCCGCGGCCGCTCCCTCCACGACGCCTTCGTCATCGTGGACGAGGCCCAGTCCCTGGAACGGAACGTCCTGTTGACTGTTCTGTCCCGGATCGGGGCGAATTCGCGGGTGGTCCTGACCCACGACGTGGCCCAGCGGGACAATCTGCGCGTCGGCCGGTACGACGGGGTGGTGGCCGTCGTTGAGAAGCTGAAGGGTCATCCGCTCTTCGCGCACATGACCCTCACCCGCTCCGAGCGCTCCCCGATCGCCGCCCTGGTGACCGAGATGCTCGAATCCCTCTGACCGCCCTAACGGGTCGAAAGGGACAGTTCGTTGGGTGCCGTCCGGCAAAGGCGAAAAGCCTAGCCGGGCGGCACCGCCCTGTGCAGCGCTTCGCCCGTACCGGCAGGCGCTGCGGCGGTGTGACCTTTCACACGCAACTCCGGATTGCCTTGCGGCGTCGTCGTCCGGCAGAGTCTTGCTTCCGTCAGGCCCCGCATACGGCACACCTGTACCCGCGGGAGGCGATCCGTCTCCTGAAGGCGCAGTGCACGACGACAACTGAAGAACCGCCAGCCGTATGCCGCCCGAGTACCACGCGCCGCTCTCCGCAGGGGAGTTGCCGCCGGGCCCGCGTCTCCCGTGACCACAGCAGTGTCGGAGGCCAGCGCCAAGGGGCTCTCCCGCGTCCGTGAGGTCACCGCAGCGGACGCCGCTGGAAGGAAACCGTGTGAGCCGGATTTCGGTTCGGGGATTCGCCGTGGCCTCCGCCACTGCCGTCACCACCGTCGGCGCCGTCGTGGGAGTCGCCTCGGGCGACGCCGCGTCCACGAACGAGCTCGAGACGACCGCTGCCGGTACGACGCTCCTCACCGACATCCCGGTCGGCGAGCAGGCCGAGGTCCAGACCGCGTCCCTGACGCAGCAGGCCGACGCCTTCGCCTTCCAGGCCGAAGCCGACGCGAAGAAGGCCTCCGAGGAGACCGCGCGCCTGCAGGCCGCCAAGGACGCCCGCGCCAAGAAGGCCGCCGCCCAGGAGCTGGCCGAGAAGGCCGAGAAGGAGCGCAAGGAGAAGGAAGAGGCCGCGAGCCGTTCCGCCGCCCGCGACGCCTCCGACTTCGCGCCCCGCGCGTCCTACACCGTCTCCCAGGTGAAGTCCATCGCCCGGCAGATGGTGCCCTCCTCGCAGTTCCAGTGCTTCAGCAACATCGTGAACCACGAGTCCACCTGGAACTACCGCGCCGTCAACGCCTCCTCCGGCGCCTACGGTCTGGTGCAGGCCCTGCCCGGCGGCAAGATGGCCTCCGCGGGTGCCGACTGGCGCACCAACCCGGCCACCCAGATCAAGTGGGGCCTCAACTACATGAACGAGCGCTACGGCAGCCCCTGCGGCGCCTGGAGCTTCTGGCAGGCCAACCGCTGGTACTAGACCGGCGGCCGCACCGGCCCCAGCGGACGCCGCTTTTCCGCCGAGCCCCCCACCGTCATCCGGTGGGGGGCTCGGCGCGTGTACGGTCGGGCGTGGCGTGCGTACGGGGGACGGGGAAGGGAACGAAATGGCGAATGTGCCCGACAAGGTGACCGGCTGGCTCGGCCGCCTCGGCAAGGCCCTGCCCGAACGGCCGGACCGGGAGGCCCCCGAGCCGGACTACCTGCCGGTCGAGCGGCCGCGACCGCGCGGGCCCCGGCCCGAACCGGCCAGCGTGGTGCCCTGGGGCGTCCGGGTGGCCGCCGAGGTGAGCTGGCGGCTGCTGATGCTCGCCGCCCTGCTCTGGGTGCTGATGCGCGTCATCAGCGAGGTCCGGCTGGTCGTCCTCGCCTTCGCCGCCGCCATGCTGGTCACCGCCCTGCTCCAACCCTTCGTGGTGCGGCTGCGCCGGTACGGGCTGCCCCGCGGCCTGGCCACCGCGGTCACCGCCATCACCGGATTCGTGATCATCGGCCTGGTGGGCTGGTTCGTGGTCTGGCAGGTCATGGAGAACCTCGACGACCTCTCCGACCGACTCCGCGACGGCATCGACGAACTGAAGAGGGCCGCGCTCAACAGCCCCTTCCACGTCACCGAGAAGCAGATCAACGACATCGCGAAGAACCTCAGCGAGACCATCGGCACCAACACCCAGGAGATCACCTCGGCGGGACTCCAGGGCGTCACCGTCATGGTCGAGGTCCTCACCGGCATGCTGCTGGCGATGTTCTCCACCCTCTTCCTGCTCTACGACGGCAAGCGGATCTGGGAGTGGACCCTCGGCCTGGTGCCGGCGGCGGCCCGGGCCGGCGTGGCCGGTGCGGGACCGCGGGCCTGGCGGACCCTCACGGCCTACGTGCGGGGCACGGTCATCGTGGCCCTCATCGACGCTGTCTTCATCGGCCTCGGCATCTACTTCCTCGACGTGCCCATGGCCGTCCCCCTGGCCGTGTTCATCTTCCTGTTCGCCTTCATCCCGCTGGTCGGCGCGGTCGTGTCCGGGGCGCTCGCGGTGGTCGTGGCGCTGGTGACCCAAGGTTTGTTCACCGCCCTGATGGTGCTGCTGGTGGTGCTGGCGGTGCAACAGATCGAGGGGCACGTCCTCCAGCCCTTCATCCTCGGCCGCGCGGTGCGGGTGCACCCGCTCGCGGTGGTGCTTTCGGTGGCCGCCGGTGGGATGATCGCGGGCATCGGGGGCGCGGTCGTCGCGGTCCCGCTCGTGGCCGTCACCAACACCGTGGTGGTCTACCTGCGGGCGTACTCCCGTGAGGACGAGCTGCGGATCGGGCCGGGTCCCCACGGAGCCACCGCCCTGCCCGTGGCTCCCGGAGGCCAGGGGGAACCGAAGGGTGATCACGGAGCCTGAGTACGAGGGCGACGGCCGCTCCGAAGCGGGCCGGGAACCACTGACCGAGGAACCCCGACGGACCGGCCCCGGAGGGCGGGGCCGCTTCACGACCGGCGTCCTGGCCGGGGCCCTCGCCGCCTCCCTGCTGTGGGCGGGCGGGCTGTACGGCTTCACCGACCTGGGCCGCGCGGACCGGGCCCCGGAGGTCCGCTACGACGTCCAGGGGCGG
The DNA here is from genome assembly GCF_040302735.1 of Streptomyces sp. NPDC097619. Taxonomy (NCBI): domain Bacteria; kingdom Bacillati; phylum Actinomycetota; class Actinomycetes; order Kitasatosporales; family Streptomycetaceae; genus Streptomyces; species Streptomyces sp. NPDC097619. The sequence goes on from NZ_JBEOSD010000011.1 coordinate 82,312, forward strand.
CTCTGCCGGGTCTTCGAGCCGGCCGCCCTGCACACACTGCTGGGGCGCACGGCCGTGGAGGGCGTCAGCGAGGAGTTCCGGGGCGAGTCCTACGAGCGGCTGGGCTGTGCCCGGGGCGCGGTACGGAACGACACGGGGCCGGGCCGGCCCCGGTACACGCACCGGATCTGGCTCCAGGCCCGGCTGGAACGGCACCTGGCCGTCGACCCGGAGCCGGAGTTCGAGGCGCGGGCGCGGGCCGGGGACGCCCTGATGGTGGACCCCGAGGTGCGGCGGGTGCCGGGGCTGGGGGAGCGGGCGCTGTTCCTCCACGACGGGCACGCCGCCTGGACCCTGAAGGTGCTGGACGGCGGCGCGGTGTTCACGCTGACCGTCGAGGTGAGCGGCGGCTTCGACGAGAAGGACCCGGGGAACGTGCCCCGACCCACCGCGGTGGACGCCGACGCCCTACAGTCGGCGATGATCGAGGACGTGCGCGGCCTCATGACCAGGGCCGCGCGGAACGAACGAGATCCGCAGCGGGACTGACCCGGGGGGAACCACATGATCACCGAGCCCGAACTCGACGGGGAGCACGCCGCCTTCCGGCGGCCGCGGGAGGACGATACGCCCGGCCCTGCACCGGACCGGCTCGCGGCGGGCGGTCCCGCACCCGGCGGGGGCGTACCCGAGGGGGCGGACTTCGGGCCCGGTGCCGCCGAGGATCCGGCCGTCGGAGGTCCGCGCCGCCGTCCGGGCGGGGGCCGGCCCTGGCTGTGGACCCTCGCCGGGGCCCTGATCGCCTCCGCCGCCTGGGGCGGTTCCCTGTACCTGACGGGCGCCGGTCAGGAGCGGGCCCCGGAGTTGCCCTACCGGGCGCCCTCCGACCTCTGCGAGGAGCTGAAGGCGCCCTCCCTGACCCGGATGCTGGGCGGGCTCCGTGCGGGGCCCAGTCACCAGGACGTGCCGCACGAGGCGGTGGACTGGTTCGGGTGCGTGCTGAGCGGCGAGGACCGAGCGGGCAGTGACGGGAACTGGCAGCTCAACCGCGAGCTGCGGGTGACGCTCACCCTGCACAAGAAGACGGACCCGGAGGCGGAGTTCGGGGCGGACCTGCCGACCGTGTCGGCCGGCGCGGACTCCGACGTGACGCGGGAGGCGGTGGCCGGGCTGGGGGAGCGGGCGCAGTTCGTGACCCTGAACGGCGCGGACGCGCCGCTGCTGCGGGTGCTCGACGGCGGCGCGGAGTTCACCATGCAGCCCGGTTCCACCCTGAACTACCGGGACCAGGAGGGCGAGGGCGAGCAGCAGGAGGAGCCGCCGCTGGACCCGGTGGAACCGGAGGCGCTGAAGGAGGCCATGGTCACGGACATGCGGGCGCTGATGGCCCGCCTGCGGAAGGACTGAGCCCCGGCCGCCCGACCCCCGGTCGAGGGCGTCCCGGGCGGTGGACGCACGGGACCCCCGGCACGGCAGGTGCCGGGGGTCCGTGACGCGTCGGGCGCGCGGGGGTGGCGCCGGGCGGACTACTCCGCCAGGACGGCCTCCGCGTCCAGGGTGACGCCGACGGCCTGGATGACCGAGGCGACCTTGACGGCCTCCTGGACCGTCTCGCGGTCCACGCCCGCCTTGCGCAGCACCTGCTCGTGCGAGTCCAGGCACTGGCCGCAGCCGTTGATCGCGGAGACCGCGAGCGACCACAGCTCGAAGTCGACCTTCTCCACGCCCGGGTTGCCGATGACGTTCATCCGCAGGCCCGCGCGCATCGTGCCGTACTCCGGGTCGGAGAGCAGGTGGCGGGTCCGGTAGAAGACGTTGTTCATCGCCATGATCGCGGCGGCGGACTTGGCGGCGGTGTACGCCTCCTCGGAGAGGACGGCCTTGGCCTCCGGCTCCAGCTCGCGGAGCACCTTGGGGGAGCGCGAGGCGATCGCGCAGGCCAGGACGGTGCCCCACAGCTGCTGCTCGGAGAGCGGGCTGTTGCCGATGACCGAGCCGAGGTTCAGCTTCAGGTCCTTGGCGAAGTCCGGTATGGCGGCCTTCAGCTCAGCGAGGGCCATGCTCACTCACCGGCCAGGAGGGCGCCGGCGTCCAGGGTGTCCTCGCCCTTGGTCCAGTTGCAGGGGCACAGCTCGTCGGTCTGCAGGGCGTCCAGGACCCGCAGGACCTCCTTGGGGTTACGGCCGACGGAACCGGCGGTCACCATGGAGAACTGGATCTCGTTGTTGGGGTCCACGACGAACACGGCGCGCTGCGCGAAGCCGTCCTCGCCCTGCACGCCCGCGGCCTGCATGAGCTCGTGCTTCGAGTCGGCCAGCATCGGGAAGGGCAGGTCACGCAGGTCGGCGTGGTCCTTGCGCCAGGCGTGGTGCACGAACTCGGAGTCGCCGGAGACACCGAGGATCTGCGCGTCGCGGTCGGCGAACTCCTCGTTCAGCTTGCCGAAGGCGGCGATCTCGGTCGGGCAGACGAAGGTGAAGTCCTTCGGCCAGAAGAACACCACGCGCCACTTGCCCTCGTAGGTCTTGTGGTCGATCTGAGCGAACTCCTTGCCGGCCTCGAGCGAGACGCAGGCGGTCAGATCGTAGGTGGGGAACTTGTCACCGACAGTGAGCACGTGCACTCCTTGCGAAGGGAAGGGCCCCACCCTTTTGGGGTGGTACGGACCTTTCCGCGGGGGGTTGGACGGATCTCACATGCTGGCACACCGGCATTGATTACAGAAATAGCTACCCTTTGGTTTCGTGATCGGAGGTACCTATCAGTGGCTGTAGGTAACAGAGGGGCCAAAGCCGGGCCCCGGCAACCCACCCTGGCGCAGCTGCGGGCCTTCGCGGCCGTGGCCGAGCACCTGCACTTCCGCGACGCCGCCGCCGCGATCGGGATGAGCCAGCCCGCGCTCTCGGGAGCGGTCTCCGCCTTGGAGGAGGCGCTCGGGGTGCAGCTCCTGGAACGCACCACCCGCAAGGTGCTGCTCTCCCCGGCCGGCGAGCGGATCGCCGCCCGCGCCCGGACCGTGCTGGACGCCATGGCCGCGCTCACGGAGGAGGCCGAGGCCGTCCGGGCGCCCTTCACGGGGGCCCTGCGCCTCGGGGTGATCCCCACCGTGGCCCCGTACCTGCTGCCCACCGTCATCGGCCTGATCCACCGCCGGTACCCGCAGCTCGACCTCCAGGTCCACGAGGAGCAGACCCACTCCCTCCTCGACGGACTGGCCTCGGGCCGGCTGGACCTGCTGCTCCTCGCGGTGCCGCTGGGGGTCCCGGGCGTGACGGAGCTGCCGCTCTTCGACGAGGACTTCGTGCTCGTCGCCCCGCGCGGCCACCCCCTCGCCGGGCGGCGGGACATCCCCCGCGAGGAGCTGCGGGGGCTGCACCTGCTGCTTCTGGACGAGGGGCACTGCCTGCGCGACCAGGCCCTCGACATCTGCCGGGAGGCCGGCCGCACCGAGGGGGCCGACGTCACCACCACCGCGGCCGGGCTCTCCACCCTGGTGCAGCTGGTGGCGGGCGGGCTGGGGGTGACCCTGCTGCCGCGGACGGCCCTGCGGCTGGAGACCACCCGCAACGACCACCTGGCCACGGGGTGGTTCGCGGAGCCGGCGCCCTCCCGACGGATCGCCCTGGCCATGCGGACCGGGACGGCCCGGCAGGGCGAGTTCGGGCAGTTCGCCGCCGCCCTGCGGGAGGCGGTACGACCGCTGCCGGTGTGGCTCGCGGAGTAGGGATTCCCCCGACCTCCACGGGCCGCACCGGCAGCGGGTACGTCCTCGGCATTCCCGTGAGGTTCCGTGCGGTTCCGATGGCGCGCCGCCGGAACCGCACGGATCACTCGGTGCGCAGGCCGTCCGGGCGCATCAGCCGCAGCAGCGGCGGCAGGCTGAGCGCCGTCACCAGCACCACCACGCCCGCGCCGATGCCGGTCATCGCGAGCACCGAGGACCAGTCCACGGCCACCGTGGCGTTCGACATCCGCAGCAGTACGGCGCCCAGGGCCAGGCCGACCGCGGTGGCCAGCAGCAGGCCGAGGCCGATCGGCACCGCGGTCTGCCACAGCACCGACATGCTCAGGGTGGAACGGCGCGTGCCGAAGGCCACCAGCGCCGACAGCAGCTTGCGGCGCTCCCGGAGCTGTTCGAGCTGCGAGACCAGCATGCTCGCCCCGATCAGCACCAGCACGCCGGTGGCGCCGATGAACAGGCCGGTGCGGATGGCCGCGAAGCGGTTGGACTGCTGGGTGCTCATGGCCGTGAAGGACGTCATCATCGGGTCCTTCAGGAAGACCGCGGTGCGCACCCGCTCCAGGGCGTCGGCGTCACCGGGCACGGTCTGCACGTAGACCGTGGTGTACAGGCTGTCGCCCAGGCCCTTCGGCGCGGCCGACGGGGTGGCCAGCACCCCGGAGCGGAGCACGCCGGTGGGGTCCTTGCGGGAGGGCGCGGTGCGGGCGTCGGCGGGCAGGGTCCAGCGGACCGCGGGCCGGGCCCGCTCGTCGCCGCTGTACCGGGGGGCCGCGAAGAGGCGGGTGCCGGGCACGGTCAGGGCGGAGGGGTCGCTGCCGTAGTCCTCCCCGCCGGTCAGCACGAAGGTGTCGCCGTCCTTGCAGGAGGGCAGCCGTGCCAGTTCGGAGAGGGCCGCGCAGTCGCCCACCGTCAGGGAGGCGCTGAGATCGGGGTCCTCGGGCTTGAGCGCCAGGTCCGTCATGCTCAGCGCGGTGGCCTTGTGGACGCCCTGGATCCCGCCCAGTTCGCGGGCGGTCTCCTCGGCCCGGCCGGCGGGGGCGGTACCGGCGGGGATGTGCACGGAGACGGCGGCCCGCCGGGTGTCCTGACCGGTGCTCTTGGTGTAGTCCGACTCGACGCCCGCGAAGAGCATCTGGAGGGCGATCGCCCCGGCCACGGCCACGGCGATGCCGTTGACGAGGCGGGCGGCGGTGCTGCCGGAGAGCTGGAGCCGGCGCACGGCCAGTTGCCAGGCCACCCCGCCGCCGCCGAGCCGGGCCACGGTCCGCTCGACGAGCCAGGGCAGCAGGGCGGTGATGCCGACGAGCAGCAGGACCACGCCGCCGATGACCTGGTACTGGTTGAACTCGCCGCCCTCGTTGCCGCGGCCCATCATCGGGGCGAGCAGGGCCAGTCCACCGACCGGCATGAGCAGCCGCCACCAGATGCGCCGTTTGGCGGGCTTGGCGGTGCGCACCACGCCGAGGGGCTCGATCACCACGCCGCGCAGCGCGAACAGGGTGACGGCCACGGCCGCGGCCGGTACGGCCAGCCCGACCAGGGCCGCCAGCCACAGGGTGGGGTTGAGGTCGGCGGGGAAGACGCTGCGCTCCATCATCGTGACCTCGCCGGCGAAGTGCCGTACGGCCAGGAAGAAGACGGCGCCGAAGCCGAGGCCGAGCACGGAGCCGGCGGCGGCCTCGCCCGCGGCGATCCGGCGGGTCATCCGGCCGTCGGCGCCCACCAGGCGCAGGGCGGCGAGCCGGCGGTCCCGGCGGTCGCCGCCGAAGCGGACGGCGGCGGCGATGAACACGGCCACCGGCATCAGCAGGGCCACGAACACCATGGTCAGGAGCAGGGAGAGGACGGGGTCCAGCGGTTCGGGCACCGAGTCGTTGGCGAAGCCGGTGACCCGCTTGATCCGCTGTCCGTCGGCCTGGAGCCGGTCCTGGCCCTGGTAGAAGGCGAGTTCGTTGGGGCCGATGAGTCCCGCGTCCCCGATCACGGAGACGATCGGGCCGTTCAGCCGCTCCCGGAGCATGCTGTCGCCGGAGGACTTCAGCAGCCGGTCCAGGGCGGGGGAGACGGCCAGTTCCCCGGGGCCGGGGAAGGACTTCAGGCCGGGCGGCAGCGGGGCCTGCGGGCCCTCGGGCTGGAGCTGGCGGCCGTAGACGTCGGTGCCGCGGAAGGTGGTGTCGGACTCGGCGACGAGCAGGGTGCCGGGGCCCGCCTTCCCGACGGTGGGCGCGGTCAGGGTGCTGCGCGCGTCGTAGCGGACGTCGCGGGCCTGGAGGGCGCTGGGCAGGGCCGTGGTCACCAGCAGCAGAGCCACGCCGAGGCCGACGCCGACGGCGGTCAGCAGGGTGCGGGTCCAGCCCTCGCGGCCACCGCCGAGGGCGAACCGGGCCCCCATCCGCAGGTCCTGGGCCCAGACGGCGAGGCGGCTCATATGGCGCGCTCCATGTCGCGGGACTTGCCGTCGCGCACGACGATCTCGCGGTCGGAGTAGGCGGCCACGCGGGTCTCGTGGGTGACGAGGACCACGGCGGCGTTGGTGGAGCGGGCGGCCTCGGTCAGCAGCTGCATGACCCGCTCGCCGTTGAGGGAGTCCAGGGCGCCGGTGGGCTCGTCCGCGAAGACCACGCGGGGGGAGGTGACCAGGGATCGTGCCACGGCCACCCGCTGCCCCTGACCGCCGGAGACCTCGCCGGGCCGTTTGTCCCCGATGCCGTCCACCTCCAGGCGGGCCATCCACTCCAGGGCGGTGCGCTCGGCCTCCTTGCGCTTGGCACCGTTGAGGCGCAGCGGCAGGGCCACGTTCTCCACGCAGGTCAGTTCGGGCACGAGCTGGCCGAACTGGAAGACGAACCCGAACTCGCTGCGCCGGAGGGCGCTGCGCTCGGCGTCGTTCATGGCGGAGAGCTCGCGGCCCGCGTAGGTGATGGTGCCGGAGTCGGGGGTGACGATCCCGGCCAGGCAGTGCAGCAGCGTGGACTTGCCGGAGCCTGAGGGCCCCATGATGGCGACGACCTCGCCGGGGTGGATGGAGAACCCGGCCCCGTCGAGGGCGTGGGTGGGGCCGTACGCCTTGCGCAGGTCCGTGGCGGTGAGGAGGGAACCCGCGGGTGTCATCGGCGTACTTCCTTGGCGAGCTGGTCGAGGCGGGCGGCGGTGAGCTCCAGCCACCGCAGGTCCGCTTCGAGGTGGAACAGGGCGTGGTCGCAGACGAGCTGGTCGGCGAGGTCGCCCTTGCGCTTGCGGGTGGTGAGGAGGCGCATGAGGCGTAGGTGCTCGGCGCGCTGGGTGTCGAGCAGGTCGGTCGCGCTGCGGCCGGTCAGCAGGGCGAGGACGACCTTGGTGTAGAGGGTGGACTGGAGGTAGGGCTCCGGCTTCTCCGGTTCCGCGAGCCAGGTCTCGACGTCGGTGATGCCGGCGTCGGTGATGGCGTAGCGCTTGCGGTCCGGGCCGCCGCCGGCCTCTATGCCCTCGACCTCCACGAGGCCGTTCTTCAGCAGCCGGGACATGGTCGAGTAGACCTGCCCGTAGTGCAGGGGGCGGTCGTGGCCGAACTTTTCGTCGAAGGCCCGCTTGAGGTCGTAGCCGTGGCGCGGGCCGGCCTCCAGGAGGCCGAGCAGAGTGTGACCGATGGACATGCCCAGGACTGTACACGGGGTGTATACCTCGGGTGTATACACCCCGTGTAGAGCCCGGTTCGCGGAGATTGTTTCCCCAGGTCAGGAGTGATTGTCACGATTTCGTACGGGCGCCCGGCGTGACCCGCGCACGGTCCCTCCCGCCCGCCTCGGGCAGCGTCGAGCCCCCGTCGGCGCGCGGCCGGCGGGGGCTCGGAAGGGGGTGCCCCGGAAGGGGCGGGGCAGGGCGGAGGCCGAGGGAGGGGCGGGTCCTACTCCTTGGGTGGACGGCCCCGGCGCGGCAGCGGTCCGGTCGAGCCGGGCAGCCGCCCGGCCTCCTTGAGGGCCCGCCGCAGCAGGAACTCGATCTGGGCGTTGGCGCTGCGCAGTTCCTCGCCCGCCCAGCGGGCCAGCGCCTCGTACACCTGGGGGTCCAGGCGCAGCAGCACCTGCTTGCGGGCGCCGGCGCGCGCGCCGCGCTCCGCCGGGTCCGGGGACCCGGCGGCCGCCCGGCCGTCCTCCGTGGGGCTCACTGGTACAGCGTGCCCGTGTTGACGACCGGCTGCGCGGCGCGGTCCCCGCACAGCACCACCATCAGGTTGGAGACCATGGCGGCCTTGCGCTCCGGGTCCAGCTCCACGATGCCCTCCTCGGCCAGTCGCGTCAGCGCCAGCTCCACCATGCCCACCGCGCCGTCCACGATCTGGCGGCGGGCCGCGACCACGGCCCCGGCCTGCTGGCGCTGGAGCATCGCCGAGGCGATCTCGGGGGCGTAGGCGAGGTGGGTGAAGCGGGACTCCACGATCCGGACCCCGGCCGCCTCGACCCGGGCGTGCAGCTCGGCGGCCAGCTTCTCGGTGATCTCCTCGGCGTTCTCGCGGAGGGAGAGGCCGTCCTCCTCGTGGGAGTCGTAGGGGTACTCGATGGCGATGTGGCGGACCGCGGCCTCGGTCTGCGTCTCCACGAACTCGGTGAAGTCCTCCACCTCGAAGGTGGCGAGCGCGGTGTCCTCCACCTTCCACACCACCACGGCGGCCAGCTCGATCGGGTTGCCGTAGGCGTCGTTGACCTTCAGGACGGCCGTTTCGTGGTTGCGGACCCGGGTGGAGATCTTCTCGCGGGAGGTCAGAGGGTTCACCCAGCGCAGGCCGTCCGTGCGGATGGTGCCGCGGTAGCGGCCGAAGAGCTGGACCACCCGGGCCTCGCCGGGGGCCACGGTGTTGAGCCCGCACATCATCAGGAAGGCGCCCAGCGCCACCAGGATGCCCAGCGGGATCAGGCTCGCCTTGACCGCCGTGGCGGCGGCGACGGCGCCCACGATCACCAGGCCGATGCCCGCCGCCAGTCCGACCAGGCCGAGCAGCAGGGCCAGACCGCCGCCGACGCTGTGGGCCGGGTACTCCTCGATCCGGGGCTCGGCTCCGCCCGGACGGTCCGTCGGATCTGCGGTCTTCGTCATGATCTGCCCCGTTCTCGATGTACTGCCCCGGCCGAGTGGCCTAGCAAAGTGATATCACTTTTTCGGCTCGGAGCAACCCCCACGGGCCAGGGAGCGTCGGTTCCGACGGGGTGGGTGCTCATTCTCACGTCCGGAAAAGCACGGATTGGCCGACCTTTGTCCTTGCCCGCGGTGTTAGCTTTCTGAGCTGACGTCGGGGGGTGAACGAGCGGAGTTTGGGAGCGATGGGCCGAGCAGAAGCGCGACGCGCGCAGAAGCGTGGAGCGCGCAGGGCGCCGCGCGGGCGCCGGAAGAACAGGCCGTCCGGCATACGCCGGTTCTTCACCTGGAAGAAGCTGCTGGGGACCTTCTTCGGACTGATCCTCCTCGGCATGGCCGGACTCATCGGCCTCTACTTCTACGTCGACACCCCGACCCCCAACCAGCAGGCCACCCGCCAGAGCAACGTCTACGAGTGGTCCGACGGCACCGTGATGGCCCGCGACGGCGCCGTCAACCGCGTCATCGTCCCCATCGAGAAGGTCCCCGCCGAGGTCCAGAGCGCCTTCGTCGCCCTGGAGAACAAGACCTTCGAGCAGGACAACGGCGTCGACGTGAAGGGCGTCCTGCGCGGCCTCTTCAACACCGCCACCGGCCGCGGCAAGCAGGGCGGCTCCACCATCACCCAGCAGTACGTCAAGAACTACTACCTGAATCAGGACCAGACGGTCACCCGCAAGCTCAAGGAGCTGGTGATCTCCCTCAAGGTCGACCAGGAGCTGAAGAAGCCCGAGATCCTCGCGGGCTACCTCAACACCAGCTACTTCGGCCGCAACGCCTACGGCATCCAGGCCGCCGCCCAGGCGTACTACGGCGTCGACGCCGAGAAGCTCACCCTCGCCCAGGGCGCCTACCTCGCCGCCCTGCTCCAGGCCCCCAGCCAGTACGACTGGGCCGTGGCCGGACCGCTCTCCAAGAAGCTGGTCATGGGCCGCTTCGAGAAGTCCCTCAACAACATGGTCGAGATCGGCAAGCTCGACCCGGCCACCCGCGCCGGCATCAAGTTCGTCGAGCCGATCAAACCCAAGCCCACCCCCGGCCTCGAAGGCCAGAAGGGCTACCTGATCCAGGCCGCCGAGGCCGAGCTGCGCCGCCAGGGCATCACCGACGCCGAGATCAAGAGCGGCGGCTGGACCATCAAGCTCAGCGTGGACAAGCGCAAGCAGGCCGCCCTGGAACAGGCCGTCCACGACGAGCTGGAGTCCAAGCTCGACCGCAAGGGCAACAAGGTCGACGCCGCCGTCCAGGCCGGCGCCACCTCCGTGGACGCCGAGACCGGCCGCATCGTCGCCATGTACGGCGGCCGCGGCCTCAACGACCAGTGGGCCAGCAACGCCCTGCGGACCGACTACCAGCCCGGCTCCACCTTCAAGCCCGTGGTCCTCGCCTCCGCCCTGGAGAACGGCGCGACCACCCAGGAGGGCAAGAAGATCACGCCGAGCACCATCTACAGCGGTGAGAGCAAGCGCCCCGTCGAGGGCAGCGACGAGCCCTTCGCCCCGCAGAACCAGGACGACAAGGACTACGGCGACATCACCGTGCAGAAGGCCACCGACTTCTCGGTGAACTCGGTGTACGCCCAGATGTTCGTCGACGCCGGCCCGCCCAGCGTGAAGAAGACCGCCCTGGCCCTCGGCATGGCGGACCGGCCCGGCTGGCCCGACGACAAGCCCGCCCTGTCCCTGGGCACCATGAGCGCCAACACGCTGGAGATGGCGGGCGTGTACGCCTCCTTCGACCGGCACGGCAAGAAGGTGACCCCCACGATCATCGAGTCGGCCACCCACGCCGACCGCACCTACTCGCCCGCGAAGCCCATCGGCGACCAGGCCATCAGCCGCGAGACCGCCGACACCGTCACCAAGGTCCTCACCGGCGTGGTCAAGAACGGCTCCGGCGAGAAGGTGGACAGCAGCGCCTACGAGGCCGCCGCCAAGACCGGTACCACCGAGTCCAACGTCGCCGCCTGGTTCACCGGCTACACCCCGGAACTGGTCACCGTGGTCGCCATGTTCGGCGAGGAGCCCGGCACCCACCGCCAGACCACCCTGACCGGTACGGCGGGCGGCGGCCGCGCGGGCGGCTCCAGCTTCCCGGCCGCCATCTGGAAGGCGTACACCCTGGAGGCCCTCTCGGGCGTGGACACCGGCGAGTTCGACCTCTCCGAGGCCGAGATGGGCAAGGTCGAGCCGACGGTCGTCCCGACCAGGGAATCCACCGTCACCCCCACGCCCACCAAGTCCAAGGACCCCGAGGACAAGCCGACCAAGACCAAGGACCCGAAGCCGACCCCGACGAAGTCCCGGGAGACGGAGAAGCCGGACAAGCCGACGCCGACCCCCACCACGGAGAAGCCGAAGCCGCCCACGCCCACCCCGACCCCGAGCGACACCGTGGACCCGGAGGACCCGCCCGCCGGGGACGCGGGCGACCGACGGCGCCCGTAGGTCCGCCCCGCACGGGACGACATGACGGAGGGGGGGGCGCCCCCGCGGGGGGGGGGGCCCCGCCGCGAACTTGTGGCCTGGGCGGGGGGCGGCGGCGCCCCACCCGCGCGCGCCGGGGGGCC
>NZ_JBEOSD010000012.1:0-86239 GCF_040302735.1 Streptomyces sp. NPDC097619
TCATCGTGATCGTCGCCGGCCTCTTCTTCGTGAAGGCCGCCAACTACAAGCCCTTCGTCCCGCCCGCCCAGAAACAGGAGGGCGGCTCCGGGCTCCGGGGAGGCCCGCCCCGCAGGTGGCGGTGTCAGCAGGCCGGCTTGCTGCCGTGGTTCGAGCCCTTCTTACGGCGGGTTCTCTTCTTGCGTGCGCGCTTGGACACGGTGGTTCCTCCCTTCAGACCGAGTGGCCGACGAGGAGGTCGGCGAGCTTGTTGAGGCGCTTGACCGTGCGGTCCTCGGTGGCCGCGACGGCCGGGGCGACGTGCTCGGAGCGGTCGTAGTAGGCGCCGTTGACGATCTCGGTGGCCGGGTCGCAGAGCCGTACGACGTGCCGCGCTCCCTCGGAGGCGGGTGCGCCCTCGAACCCGTAGAGCGGGAGGAGTCCCGTCTGGCAGACGCCCGGGTTCACGGAGACCGCGGTGACGCGCGGGTCGGCGGCGAACACGGTCAGGGCGAGCTGGGACTGCGCGTAGGCGGCGAGTCGCGAGTAACGGCGCACGCGCTGCGGGTCGTTCCACTGGATGGCGCCCGAACGGTGCAGGGACGAGGAGACGTTGACGACGCGGCCGCCGGGATCGCTGGTGAGAGCGGGCTCCAGCAGGTCGGTCAGCAGGTAGTGGGCGAGGAAGTTGACCTGGAAGGCGATCTCGTTGCCGTCGGCGGTGAGGGTGTGGCGCTCCGGGGCCGCGATGCCCGCGTTGTTCACGAGCGCGTGCAGGAGCGGGTGGTCACGGACCACGGCGTGAGCGAGGTGCTCCACTTCTTCCAGACGGGTGAAGTCGGCGGCGAGGGGCCGCAGGAGGGCCGCGTCGGCGCCGTCGACGGCGACGAGTCGGTCCGCGGCGGCCCGGGCCTCCTCGGGAGTGCGGCCGTGGAGGAGCACGGTGGCGCCGAGTTCGACGAGCTGCCGGGCGGTCTCGTAGCCGATGCCGGTGGTGGCTCCGGTGACGAGCACGGTACGGCCGGACAGGGATGAGGACATGTGGGATTCCTGGATGCCGGCACGCCCGAGCGGCGGCCGCCTCGGTACGGGGCGGCGGCGGTCAGGACGTGCGGTGATGGGGGATGACGCGTACGCGGCGCGGAGCGGCGCGTCGGGCGCCGTGGCGGAGTACGCGGGAACGCGGCCCGTGTCAGAGGGCCGGGTGGACAGCGGGCACCGTCGGCGGCACCGGATGCGGTGGCCGGTCGTCGTGGCGCGGACCGCGGTTCATGGCTTCATCCCAGCGCATCCCGGGCCTCGGGGGCAAGCTCCGGGCGCCACCTTGACGGGCTTCTGACGCCGCCCATCAGGACCGCGTCAGGATCCGGCCTGTGCGGGGCCCGTGGGCCCCCGTGCGGCCCCGCGTTCCTGGCGAGACGCGCGGAGGGTGTGTGCCCGACGGGGCGCAGCGCGTACTTGTCACCGTGGAGGGTGCCGGGGTCCAGGGCCGAGACCTTCGATGGGGCGGAAGCGGTCGCCGTGCAGGTGGGCGAAGAGCTCGGTGTGCCCACGTGCAGGACAGGCTCCCTGGCCGGACCGGCACCGACGGTGAACCCTACGAGTAGCGTCACCTCCCGCACCGGCCGGCATCTCGGAGGCGTTGAGAGAATGCCGCGGAGCCCTGGCGCCGGACGGACCCCTCACAGCGCACCGGGACCGACCAGCACATGCGCCGCCGGCCCCGGCACGACCGGGGCCCCGAATCGGGAGACCGGCATGACCGAACAGCACGCTCATCTCGGCCGGTCCGCAGTCGACATCGCCGGGCTCGTCAACGGAGGCGAGGTCACCGCCACAGAGCTCGTCGAGTCGGTCCTCGCCTTCGGGGCCGATCGCGACGAGCAGCTGCGCGCCTTCACCACCTGGTGGCCGCAGGAGGCCCGGGCCCGGGCCGCACGAGTCGACGCCGCCGTCGCCGACGCCCACGCCCACGCTGCCGTCGCCGACGCCGTCGGAGTGCACATGCCCCTGGCCGGGGTGCCCTTCGCCGTCAAGGGCCTTGAGGGCATCCGGTCCCCGCAGAACCTACGCCTGCTCGAAGCCGGGTGCGTGCCGGTCGGCGCGACCTCCGTCCCCGCTGCCGGAACCGCCTGGCAGACCTACGGCGTCACCGACCGGGGCCCCACCCTCAACCCCCTCGACCCCGACTGGTCCCCGGGCGGCTCATCGGCCGGCGCCGCGGCCGCCGTCGCCGCCGGCATCGTCCCCCTCGCCACCGGTTCCGACGGAGCGGGATCCGTCCGCATCCCGGCCGCCTGGTGCGCCGTCGTCGGCTTCAAGCCCACCAACGGCCTCCTCCCCGCCCGGGACCGGGCCGGGCTGAACAGCCCCGGTGTCCTCACCCGCACCGTCGCCGACGCCGCCGCCTACTTCCACACCGTCGTCCCCACCACCGCCCCGGCCACGTCCGGCCGGACCCCGCGAGTGCTGTGGAGCCCCACCCTCGGCTACGCCGACACCGACCGGGACATCGCCGTCAGCGCCCTGCGGGCCCTCCGCCGGATCAGCCGCGCGGGCCTGTGCGAGCTCGTCGACCACCCGGTGCACCTCCGCGACCCGGCTCCTGCCTGGACCGCCCTCCGCAGCGGCACCGCCGACCACCACACCGACGCCCTCCTCCGGCACAACACCCGGGTCCTGGAGGACACCTTCCAGCAGGTCGACCTCGTGGCCACTCCCACGACCCCGCACCCGCCCCACGGGCACGACGGGCCGGGCTCCCGCATGAACGTGGCCCTCACCTGGGCCTTCAACCTCTCCGGCCACCCCGCGATCACCCTCCCCGCGGGCTTCACCCCGGCCGGCGTACCCGTCGGGCTCCAGCTCGTCGCCCGCCACCACGCCGACACCACGCTCCTCGAAGCCGCGGGCGCGTTCCAGGCCCTGGGGTAGCCGAGCGGGGTCCTCCAGAACCACGCCCGGCCGCTGACTCCGCCTTCGATGTCGGCTGATCCAGCTTCGTTGTCATGCGACTCGGGCCCTACGGAGGCGTGCCGCGCTCCGAGTCGCGCCGATGGACGTCGTGTGCAGCCTGAGCCACGAACCCCGTACCGAAGGCGACCGGGCTGCCGAAGAGCAAGAGAGGACCCACGTCGGAGAGCCAGTCCCCGATCGCGAGAACAGCGACAACGTCGAGGTAGCAGACCAGGAGCAGTGCCCCTGCACCGAGCTTCGTCATCGCCCACCCCCTGTGGCCACTCCCCGTGACCACTCACCTGTGACCACCTCGCCCTGCCCAGGGCATGCCCGCTCCGTCACGGTCCGACACGACATGGCGGGCCTCGTGGTGCCCGATCCGACTCTGCTCGCTCCGGGGGGCCACCGCCCTCGGCCGGCGGGTTCACGCCAGGTCGCCGGCCCCGCACCGCGGCCGTCTCGTCGAGCCGTGTGCTCCCCCGGCCGGCAGTCGAGTCGGTCCGGCAAGCAGGCCGGGTGCGGGCCCGTGCTGTTCACCCGTCCGGTCGACACGCCGTAGCAGGCGGGGGACGATGGAGCGACGCGGGATGAGGGACGAGGAGAAGCACCATGCACCGACGCGCGCGCACCACTGCCGCAGCCGCCGCCATCGCACTGGGCGTCTCGGCGCTCGTCACGGCGCCGGCCGCGTACGCGGCCGCCCCGGCGGCCACCTGCACCGTCTCGGACCCCGACCAGGTGGAGCGGGTCACCATCGAGGGCGAGGGGTTCACGCGGGGTGAGGCCCAGCTGTCGTCGCCGACCGCTCCCGCCACCGACTTCGACGTGCCCGACGGCGGCTCCTTCCGCATCGGCAACAAGGCCGACGACCGCTACGCCATCACGCAGGGCGGTACCACCATCCCGTGCACCGGCGGTCCGGAACCCAGCGTCGGGCCCGGCACCACCTACAAGGCCGGGATCACGGCCGGCTGGGACGCCGTCAACGAGAGCTGCACGGCCAAGCCTCCGGCGTCCGCGAACGCGGCCTTCACCGACGGCTGGAACAAGGGCGCGGACGCGGCGCGCGAGGTCTTCTGCTCCTGAACCGGCCGCAGTCGGCCCGGACGGTCAGGTCCGGACGGTCAGGTCCGGACGGTCAGTCGGCGGTGCGAGCGGCGACGAAGGCGGCTGCCTCGGCCAGAGCGGCCAGCCGGTCCGCCAGGAAGTGCCACAGGTGCGGTGCGGCGACCGAGTGGCAGCGGTCGGCCACCTCCAGCGAGCCGTCCGGCTCCGGCACCACCGCCACCAAGTGGTACACGCGGCCTGTCGTGGCACTCAACGCGTAGTGGGCACCGCCGCCGTCCGTGCCGAGGCCCGTCACCACGTCCTGGACCGCCCCGGTCAGCCGGGTGGGGCGGTCGCGGGGCACGAGGTCGGCGTCGCCGAGCCACAACCCGTTGTCAAGGTCGGGGAGTTCGACGGCGGAGAAACGGGACCAGAAGGCTTCGGCAGAGGGATGCGCACCGGCCTCCCGCAGCCGGGCGGTCATGCCGGCGGCCTCCTCGGGCCCGGCCGGGACCATCCGGTGGCCGTCCGGCGCGAAGCCGTGCACGGCCTCGAAGCCGCGGTCCACGACCCCGGCGAGCCGTGCCACGTCCTCGGCCCACTGCTCCAGGTCGAAGCCGCTCCCGGGATCGACGGCGGTCACGGGCGCCTCCCCTGGTCGGCCGGGGCGGCCGGGGCGGGCACGTCAGCGGCGCGGCTCTCGTGGTGGGCGGCCGGCAGGGGGTTGTAGACGCGGTCGAGCTCGGTGAGCCTGGCCATGAGGCTCCGGGCGCCGTTCGTGAGTCGGGTCTCGGTGACAGCGCCCTTCCGCCGCCGCTCGCCCGCGGTCCGGCCGCGCTCCCCCGAAGCCCGCAGGAGGGCGGCGTCCGGCGCGGGAGTGGAGGGCCACGCCGCCCCTCGCGCCGCACTGCCGGCCGCGTGGTCGCTGCCGGTGCCGCAGCCCGCCGTGAACAGCGCGCCCGATCCGCGCACTGCCACCCGCAGCGCCACCTTGCCATGAATCAAAGGTGTCCCCGCCCCACTCCATGAAATTGTAGGTTTGTCGACTCCATTACCCATGAATACAGAGCCCGTCGGCGCCCATACCCGCCCTCACCCCGAAGCCCCGCCTCCGGCGACGCGCGGGCAGCACCCCGGCCCAGCGACTGCCGGTACGAACAGGAGAGTGAGGGCGGCCGGGACCCCAAGGGCCCAGCGCCGCCATCGACTTCGTCGCCTGCTCCCAACGGCTCCGCCATCGCTCCGGATCCCCGCCGCAGGCCCCCACAAACGCCATGACCACCGGCAGCGTGCGCAGGGCGGTCGCGAACTCCGTGACCGGACCGCCCGCCGGATCCAGTGGTTTCTCTTGGCGCCCCATTATCCCCCTGTCCATGACACGGCAGACCACCGTGACCGGCACCCCTTGTGTTCAGGAACCCAACAGGCCGTACGACCGACACGGCCAGCCTCAATTCCGCCCTTCTCCCAGGTCCGAGGAATGGCAGGCCACGGCCTGCACGCAGCCGCAGCCTGCCACCTACCCGCCGGGAAACGAGCCCTACCAGGTGGGCCCGGAGCGCGGCTGCTCAGCGGCCCTGCGGCGGCTCTCTTCCTCGACGCGCGCCTGGTACTCGGCCTCCTGCCTGGCCGTGAACTCCGCGTGCTCGCGTTCCTGACGCTCGCGCAGCTCGTTTGCGATGCGGATCTCGTCGTCACTCATCGGCATGCCGTCCTCCTCTGGCGGTGATCGGCGGCGCTGCCCGTGTCCGGTGGACGCGCGCTCCCTGGAGGGGTGGGGTGGGTCCGGAACCACCTGTGATGTAACGGACCTGACGTGGTGCCAAGCCCCACGGGCTCCGCCGAACAGCAGGTTCGCGCCGTGCGGCGTTGTTGCACAACCGCGTCCCGGGCGTGAATCAATCCGATACGTCGGACTGGTCCCTGATCCGGCGCACAAGCCGACCTGACAGGTCCGACCGGGGCTGATCCGGTCCGGGCGGGACGCGTGCGGCGGGTCGCGCGGTTCGGTCGCGCTCCCGGAAGCCGAGGCTGACGAGGGTGACCTGTTCCCCGGCGGCGAGGGGCGTTCGGCCGTGTGGGGTCGCCGCTCCGTCGAAGAGGAGGCCCTCCCCCGGTGTGAGGTCGTACTCGGTGTAGCCGTCGGGGCCGAGGAACACGGTGGTGCTGACGGTCGCGGCTGTGGCGGGCCGGCGGTGCGTGAGGCACAGGATCAGGTTGACCTCGCCGAAGCCCGACTCATCGACGTGGAAGTCGAGGAACTGGCCTGCCGCCGTGTAGCCGATGTAGACGCCGCCGTGCGGCTGCTCGACTTCCAGGCCGGTGGACCGCTTCACGACAGCGGCGAGGTCGACCTGCCCGGCGAAGCGGTTCGCGGCGTCGCCGACAGCCGCGTTCCGCTTCCCGTTGTGGAGGTAGCCGCCACCGGCCAAGACCCTCTCCGCCTCCACTGCCATCGCCTCGATCAGCTCCGCGGGGAAAGACCCGCCCTGCAGAGTGACGGGGCGCAGCAGTTGGTGTGCGGTGAGCCGGGATACGGGGTCTCGGAGGGCGGGGAATGCTTCGTTCCGGCCCTGGCGGGTCCGGGTCGTGGTGTGTGCCTGGAGCCAGGCCGTCCACTGTTCGGCCCGCTGTGCCGTCTCGTCTTCGACGTCTGTCGCGGTGAAGGAATCGGGGCCCGTCTGCTTGATCAGGAGTTCGACGTGGTCCAGGGCTGCCTGTGTGGACTCGATCAGCCCGGCCTCTCCCTTGGCGGTCCGTAGTCGCCGGGCTTCGAGCAGGTGAGTGCGGGCGGCGGTGAGGTCGCCCTGTTCCATGAGGTGTTTGCCGAGGTGTTGGAGGGCGAAGTCGAGGAGTTCGGGGTGCTGGTCGCGGGCGGCGTCCAGCGCTCGGTGGTAGAGCGAGTCGGCGGTCTGTGGATGGCCGGCGTAGCGGTAGGCGTCGCCGAGGTTGAGTTCGGTGGCGATGGCGGCCCGGGTGTTCCCGCCGGCGGTGGCCAGGTCGAGGGCCTGCCGCAGGAAGGCGAGGGCGTCGCCGGGGTCGCCCAGGGTGACCAGCCCGATACCGACCCACCGGGCCAGCATCCGGGTCCGCTCCGGGTCGTTGCCGGCGGTTGGGGCCCGGAGGTCTTCGCGCATCCCGGCGACGGCGGCTGTCAGCTGGTCGCGGTCGGTGGGGACCATGCGCAGGTGTTCGTCCTGGGCGATGAGGTGTTGGAGCACACGTCTCTCCCGTGTTCGGTGGTGGTCCCGGCGGCCCGGGTCACACCTGGTCGGTCTCGTGGCGGAGCCCGGCCAACAGGGCCTGGCCGTGCTCGGTGAAGTGCGCCGTGTGGTCTTCGAGCCGGTCCATGAGGTAGCGGACGGCCGGGAGGCCTTCGGCGTAGGCGTCCTGGAATCCCTTGCGCTCGTGGGCGGCCAGGTCGTCGCGGTCGAGTTCGGTGCGGCGGAACCTGAGGAGCCGGTTGTAGACGCACGTCGCGTGGAAGGCCCGGTCCACCTCCCAGAACTGGTTGCGGGCCACCCCTTGCGCGGCACGCCACGCTATCTCGATCTTGGGTGAGGTCCGGGAGGAGTACCCCTGGACGAAGACCGGATGTTGCAGCACGTGGAAGCTGACCGACTGGTGAACGGCTTCGTGGAGCAGGTTCTCCGCGAGGAAGAGGCCGGAGGGCTCCGTGTCGACGGTGTTCGGGGGGATGTGGTGCCGGGCCTTCTCGGAGAACACGATCACGTAGGGCAGCGCGGGGTCGCTGGAGCTGGTCAGGGAAGCGGCGGCCGTCCCGGGCTTGACGCCCACCCACAACAGGGCCCGGACGAACTCCCGCACCCGGGAGAAGTCCTCGGGGTGGGCCGCGGCCAGCCTCTCCAGGGCCTGCGTCAGCGCCTCACGGCGCTCCGGGGTGTGTTTCAGGATCGAGTAGTCGGTGAGGTTGATCTCCGACGCGATCGCCGGAGGCAGGTCGTCGTCGAGCCAGTCGAAGCAGGCCCCGGCAACCCGGACCCGGTCACTGCGCAGCGTGCGGGCGTGCTCGGCGTAGGGCGCTCCGGTTTTCACCAGCTTCTCCATCAGCGCGAACGGGATGGCCCACTCGGCGCCCTCCTCGCGCAGGCGGGTCAGGGAAGGGTCGTTGCGATCGAGGTCGAACAAGGAGCCGGACTCGACTCGGGTGGGGATGGTGGTCAACACGATGGACTCCTCTGGTGTGCGGCGCGCGCCGGTGGTGCTCGGGAGGGGGCGGGTCGGCCCCGGGACGCGGTTCCCGGGGCCGACCCGCCCGACCGTCATCGAGACGGCGTCAGGTCACGGTCAGGGCTCAGAGCGCGGGCCGCTCCGGCTCGAAGACGCCGTCGGGGACGGAGTGGTCCAGGCGACGCGTCAGCGACTCCACGCCCGTCTTCGGTTCGAACACGCCGTCGGGGACCGAGTGGTCCAGGCGGCGCGTCAGGTCCTCGACATCGACACGCTGGGTCATGGGGCTGTCCTTTCGGTGATGTGGTTGCGGATGCGCCCTCGACGGCCTCCCGCGGAGGAAGCCGGGCGTCTCGGGCGGTGATCGAACCCGTCCGGTTGCGCCCGATCTCCGTCCCCTTGTGGGAGGAACACGGCGGGGCATGACGAGTACACCGCCAACTCACGCCCGAAACATAGGCGTTGGCCGTTGTCTCGGGGTTGTCCCGCCCGCACGCGCGGTAGTCTGCCCGTCACTGCGGATGATGGGATGAGAGGCGTGGACGATCCGATCCGGCACCCCCTCGCCTACGCCCGCACCCTGCGCGGCTGGTCCCAGACCGACCTGGTGGCCCGGCTGCACCGCGCCGCCGCGACGCGGCCGGAAGGTCTCCGCTCCGGCGTCGACAAGACGGCCGTCAGCAGGTGGGAAAACGGCCGCAAGACGCCGACCCTCGAATCCCGCCTCCTCCTGGCGGACGCCTTCGACGTGCCGATCTCCGACCTGGAGCGGTACCCCTGGCCCCACTGGCTCCCTGGCCGTGACGACCCGACCCCGCTCGGGGCGGCGTACACCGTCCAAGCACTACGAGACGCACAGAGAGCCGCAATGGACCGCGAACGTCGAACCTTCCTCACCTACAGCGCCCTCGCCCTCGCCGGCCTGGCCTCCCAATGGGCCACCCTCGAACCCGAACGCCTCACCACCGCCCTCGCGGGCAAACGCGTCGACACCGACCTCGTCGACTGGCTGGAAGAGACCAGCGCCCGGCTCACGGCGCTGCCCACCGAACAGCGCCAGCACACCATCAAGCTGCTGGACGCCCACCTGGCGACCGTCACCGACCTGCTGGAAGACGCCCGCTACAGCGAGCCCGTCGGCACCCGCCTGCATCTCCTCGCCGCCTCTCTGGCCGGCACCTGCGGCTGGTACCGCTTCGACCAGGGCCACCACTACGCCGCGGGCAAACTGTGGAACGCGGCCCTCACCAACGCCCACACCGCCCGAAACCGCGACCTCGGAGCCGGGGTCCTCTCCGACTTCGCCTACCAGTCCATCTGGCTCGGTCAGCCCGCCACCGCCGTCGAACCGCTCAGCCAGGCCCTCATCCACACCCGCCACCCCACGGCCCGCTCCCTGCTGCACCTGCGACGGGCCCGCGCCCACGCGGCCCTGGGAAACGCGACCGACTGCCACCGCGATCTCACCGCCGCCGAGAACTCGCTCCTGACCGACTCCCCCGACCCCGCCCCCGGGTGGTGCCGGTGGATGAGCACCGCGGACCTCGCCGTGGACTCCGGCCAGTGTCTCCTGGACCTGGGCCGAACCGACGAAGCCCGACACCTCATCGAGCAGGGCCTGAACCTGCTCCCTCGGACCCGGGACAAGACCCGCGGAGTGTTCCGCACCTACGAGGCCCGCAGCCTCCTCAAGGCCGGCGAAGTCGACCAGGCCCTCGCGGTCGGCACCGAGTCCCTCGACCTCGCCACCCGCATCGGCGCCGACCGCTGCGTCACCCTCGTCCGCGAACTCGCGCCCGGCTTCGCGCCGTACCGATCCGTGGACGGCGTACCCGAATTCCTCGAACGCCTCAGAACAGCCTGACCCCCCGAGCAACGGCCGCACCCACAACTCCCGTGCGCCCGGGCCCGGCGATTGTCAGGTCACCGCGCTCGTCGGCAGGTGCGGGGGACCGGGGGGCCCTCGCCCGCGCGGGGCAGGGTGATGACCATGGTGAGGCCGCCGCCGGGGGTGTCCTCGGCGGTGAGGGTGCCGCCGACGGCCTCGGTGAAGCCGCGGGCGACGGCGAGGCCCAGTCCGACGCCGGCGCCCCGCGGGGCGTCTCCGTGGCGTTGGAAGGGTTCGAAGATGCGGGCCTTGGCCTCGTCGGGGACGCCGGGGCCGCGGTCGACCACGCGGAGTTCGACCCGGTCGGCGAGGGCGCTGGCGGTGACGTGGACGGGCTGTCCGGGCGGGCTGTACTTGACGGCGTTCTCGACGATGTTGGCGACGGCCCGTTCCAGGAGGCCGCGGTCGACGGCGACCATGGGCAGGGTCTCCGGGATGTCGAGGGCGATGCCGTCCTCGGGGAGGCCGCCGAGGGCCATCGGGACCACCTCGTCGAGGTCGGTCTCCCGGATGAGGGGTGCGACGGTCCCGGTGTTGAGGCGGGACATGTCGAGGAGGTTGCCGATGAGGGCGGCGAGCCGGTCGGCCCCGTCCTCGATGCCTTCGAGGAGTTCCGCGCGGTCCTCCTCGGACCATTCCACGTCGGCGGAGCGCAGCGAGCTGACGGACGCCTTGATGCCGGCGAGCGGGGTCCGCAGGTCGTGGCTGACGGCGGCCAGCAGCGCGGTGCGGATGCGGTTCGCCTCCGCGAGCCCACGGGACCTCGCGGCCTCGTCCCTGAGGCGCTGCCGGTCCAGGACGACCACGGCCTGGGCGGCGAACGCGCCGAGGACCCGGCGGTCCTCGGCGGGCAGGACCCGGCCGCTGAGGGCGAGCGCCATGTGGTCGCCCATGGGCAGGTCGACGTCGGCGTCCTCGGGTCTGGCCACCGGGTCGGGGCCGACGGCCGCGGCCGTGGTCCAGGGCTCCACCTCGCCCGCGCGTTCCAGCAGGACCACGGAGCGCATCCCGAAGGTCTCGCGGAGGCGTTCGAGGAGGGCGGGCAGGGAGTCCTCGCCGCGCAGGACGCTGCCCGCGAGGAAGGAGAGGATCTCGGACTCGGCGCGCAGCCGGGCCGCCTGGTGGGTGCGGCGGGCCGCCAGGTCCACCACGGAGGCCACGGAGACGGCCACGCCGATGAAGATGACGATGGCGACGATGTTCTTCGGGTCGGAGACCGTCAGCCGGTGCAGCGGCGGGGTGAAGAAGTAGTTCAGCAGCAGGGAGCCGAAGGCCGCCGAGGCCAGCGCGGGCAGCAGACCACCGAGGAGGGCGGCCGCGACCGTGCACGTGAGGAACAGCAGCATGTCGTTGGCGAGCCCGAGGTCGGGCACGAGGTTGCTGAGCAGGACGGCCAGCACGGCCGGGCCGACGACTCCGGCGGCCCAGCCCCACAGGATGCGGGAACGACCGAGGCGGGCGCCGCGGGCCACGGGCAGACCGCGGCCCTTGGCCGCCTCGTCGTGGGTGACGATGTGGACGTCGAGGTCGGGACCGGATTCCCGGGCCACGGTGGCGCTGACGCCGGGGCTGAGGACGGACTGCCAGGAGCGGCGGCGGCTGACGCCGAGGACGACCTGGGTGGCGTTGCAGCCGCGGGCGAAGGCGAGCAGCGCCTCGGGCACGTCGTCGCCTATGACGTGGTGGAAGGTGCCCCCGAGTCCTTCGACCAGGGTGCGTTGGACGGCCAGTTCCTTCGGGGAGACCGAGGTCAGGCCGTCGCTGCGGGCGATGTACACGGCGAGGACCTCGCCGCCCGCGCCCTTCTCGGCGAGCCGGGCGGCCCGGCGGATCAGGGTGCGGCCCTCCGGGCCGCCGGACACGCCGACGACGATGCGTTCGCGGGCCTGCCAGGTGGAGCGGATGTCGTGCTCGCCCCGGTATTCGCGCAGGTACTCGTCCACCCGGTCGGCGACCCACAGCAGGGCGAGCTCGCGGAGGGCGGTCAGGTTGCCCGGCCGGAAGTAGTTGGAGAGGGCAGCGTCGACCTTGTCGGGCCGGTAGACGTTGCCGTGGGCCATCCGGCGGCGCAGGGCCTGCGGGGACATGTCGACCAGTTCGATCTGGTCGGCCCGCCGGGCCACCTCGTCGGGGACGGTCTCCCGCTGCCGGACCCCGGTGATGGACTCCACCACGTCGCCGAGGGATTCCAGGTGCTGGATGTTGACGGTGGAGACCACGTCGATGCCCGCGCGGAGGAGTTCCTCCACGTCCTCCCACCGCTTGGCGTTGCGGGAGCCCGGCACGTTGGTGTGGGCGAGCTCGTCCACGAGGACCACGGCGGGCCGGCGGGCGAGGATGGCCTCGACGTCCATCTCGGTGAACACCGTTCCCCGGTACTCCAGTTCGCGCCGTTCGACGAGTTCCAGGCCGTGCAGCATCACCTCGGTGCGGGGCCTGCCGTGGTGCTCGACGAAGCCGACGACGCAGTCGGTGCCCCGTTCGACCCGGCGGTGCGCCTCGGAGAGCATCGCGTACGTCTTGCCGACGCCCGGGGCCGCGCCGAGGTAGATGCGGAGCTTGCCGCGTCCCATGTCCGGACTCTTCTTCTTCCTGATCGGTGCCCGCCGGCGGGGACCGGCGGGTAGGGAACCAGCCAACCCCGCCCTCTTCCTTCCGTGGTGCCGCCTTGACGGGGTCCATACGGGGGCGCGGCGCTTCTTGACGCTTCCCTGACGGGGGTCGCGGCACCGCCATGACCATGGCCGTCCGTCCACGTGTCCATCGGCGTAGGCGCCGCCGTCGGCAGGGCTTCGGTGTCAAAGGCGCGTGAAGACCGGCGGCACGGCCGTATGGAGAGCGCCAAGGAGTCTGGCGGGGCGGTCCCGCCGCGCGGACGCTGTCCTCACCTTGTCCCACGGAGGAACCACCGAAGATGTCCACGCACCTGCGCAAGCCGAAGGCCGCCGACCCCGACTCCGCCCCCGGGGCGGAGGAACCCCCTGATACCGGCGCCCCGACCGACCCCACCGACCCGACCGACCCGACCGACACCCGTCTCGCGAGCGGGCGTGCCTCCGTCGCGGAGGGCGGCGACCGGCACCGGTTGACCGCGCTCCAGGGGCTGGCCGCCCTCTCCCTGGACGCGATGGCCTCGGTGGCGTACGGGCCGGAGGCCATCGTGCTGGTGCTGACCGCGGCCGGGGCGTACGGACTCGGCTTCACCCTCCCCGTGACCTTGGCGATCGCCGCGCTCCTCGCGGTCCTGGTGGCCTCCTACCGGCAGGTCATCGCGGCCTTCCCCGACGGCGGCGGCTCCTACGCCGTGGCCAAGCGCCACCTGGGGCGCCGTACGAGCCTGGTGGCGGCGGCCTCCCTGGTCCTGGACTACGTGCTGAACGTGGCCGTGTCCGTGACGGCCGGCGTGGCCGCCCTGACCTCGGCCTTCCCCGCCCTGTACGGGGACCGGGTGTGGCTCTGCCTGGGCGTGCTGGTGCTGGTCACGGCGGTGAACCTGCGCGGGGTGGTCGACTCCGCGAAGGCGTTCCTGGTGCCGACGGTCGTGTTCGTCGGGTCGATCCTGACCATGGTGGTCGTCGGGCTCCTCCGGGACGGGCCCGTGAGCACCGCCTCCGCCGAAGGCCACGCCTCGGCGCTGGGCGACGGGGCGACGGCCGTGGGCGCCCTCCTGCTCCTGAAGGCGTTCGCGGCCGGGTGCTCGGCGCTGACGGGCGTGGAGGCCGTGGCGAACGCGGTGCCGTCGTTCCGGGCTCCGGCGGCGCGCCGGGCGCAGCGCACCGAGGTCGCGCTCGGCGCGCTGCTCGGGGTGATGCTGATCGGGCTGTCGCTGCTCATCGGGCGGTTCCACCTCCGGCCGGTGGAGGGCGTGACCGTGCTGGCGCAGCTCGCGGACGCCTCGTTCGGCCACAACCTCGCTTTCTACGTGGTGCAGTTCGCCACGATGGTGCTGTTGGCGTTGGCCGCGAACACCTCCTTCGGCGGGCTGCCCGTCCTGATGGCCCTGCTGGCCCGGGACAACCACCTGCCCCACGTCTTCGCCCTGAAGGCCGACCGGCAGGTGCACCGGCACGGGGTGCTCGCCCTGGCGCTGGTCTCGGCGGTGCTGCTGGCGGTGTCGGGCGGCGACACGAACGCCCTGGTGCCGCTCTTCGCGATCGGTGTGTTCGTCGGCTTCACGATCTGCCAGGTGGGGATGGTGCGGCACTGGTACGGGGAACGGCCCCGCGGGTGGCGGGCGAAGGCGGTGCTGAACGGGTGCGGCGCCCTGCTGACCGGGGTGTCGGCGCTGGTGGTCACCGCCACGAAGTTCACCGAGGGCGCGTGGCTGATCGTGCTGGCGCTGCCGTTGCTGGTCCTCGGTTTCGAGCGGGTGCACGGGGCGTACGCGACGATCGGGGACCGCCTGGAGCTGGGCCGGGTCCCGGACCGACCTCGGGGTGCCCGCTCGCTGGTGGTCGTACCCGTCTCCGGTCTGTCCCTGCTGACCGGTCGGGCCCTGACGGCGGCGCGGTCGCTGGGGGACGAGGTGGTCGCGGTGACCGTCACGCACCCTTCTCCCGAGGACCGTCGGGGCGCCGAAGCCCTGCGGCGCGACTGGGAGTTGTGGAATCCCGGGGT
Source organism: Streptomyces sp. NPDC097619 (assembly GCF_040302735.1). Lineage (NCBI taxonomy): Bacteria > Bacillati > Actinomycetota > Actinomycetes > Kitasatosporales > Streptomycetaceae > Streptomyces > Streptomyces sp. NPDC097619. The sequence continues at coordinate 14,681 of NZ_JBEOSD010000012.1, forward strand.
GGATCTGGTCGAACTGTACCCGGAGAGTCGGTCGTTGGGCCGGCCCGTGGCGGCGTACGTGCGCGGGCTGGTGCGGAGCAGGCCGGACGCGCAGGTCACCGTGCTGATCCCGGAGGCGGAGCCGGCGCGGCTGTGGCAGCGGCTGTTGCAGAACCAGCGGGGCGCGGTGGTGGCCCGGGCCGTCCGCCGGGACACGGACGCGGTGATCTGCCGGCTGCGGTTCCGGCTCACGGCGGACGCGCCGTCGCCGCGGCCGACCCGTGCGGATGTCGGGCGCTGATCCGCGTCAAGACACCGTCAGGAATCCCGTCGGCCCCTTGCCCCGGGGGGCGGGCCGACGGGATTCTCTGCACGTGACCGTTGACTGGCGTCCCGACCGCGGCATCCGCCGGACCGTGCTCGTCCTGGCGGCGGCCGGTGCGGTGCTGTTCGCCGCCGGCGCGGCCCTCGACGCGATGTGGCTGCTCGGCATCGGGGTGTGGGCGGCGATCACCGCGATCGGGATGGAGCTGGTCTACCGGCCGTGACCGCGGCTCGGGCCCCGCCCGGTCGACCCCTGCCCCGGTCGGGCCTTGCCCAGGTCGGGCCCTGCCGTCAGTGCACCGGGTGGGCGGCGGGTATCCGCGGCTCCTCCTGCGCGGCCTTCCCGCGGCCCAGGTGGTTGAAGGCGAGGTTGAGCAGGACGGCGGCGGCGCAGCCGGTGCTGATGCCGGAGTCCAGGATGATGCGGGCGCCTTCGGGGAAGGCGTGGTAGAAGTCCGGGGCCGCCACCGGCACGAGTCCGACGCCCAGCGAGATCGCGACGATGAGGACGTTGTCCCCGCGTTCGAGGGCCGCGGTCACGAGGGTCTGGATGCCGCTGGCCGCGACCGTGCCGAAGAGGGCGATGCCGACGCCGCCGAGGACGGGCTGCGGGATGAGGGCGACGAGCGAGGCGAGGACGGGGCAGAGTCCGAGCAGGATCAGGATGCCGCCGGCGGCGGCCACGACGAAGCGGCTTCGGACCTTCGTGATGGCGACGAGTCCGACGTTCTGGGCGAAGGCGCTGGCGGCGAAGCCGTTGAAGAAGGGGCTGACCGCGGTGCCGAGGGCGTCGGCGCGGAGTGCGGCGGCGAGGGTCTTCTCGTCGGCCGGGCGCTCGACGATCTCCCCGAGGGCGAGGACGTCGGCGGTGGACTCGGTCATCGAGACCAGCATGACCACGCACATGGAAATGATGGCCGCGACCGCGAACTGGGGTGCGCCGAAGTGGAACGGGGTGGGGAAGCCGATCAGGTCGGCGTCGCCGACCCCGCTGAAGTCGGCCAGGCCCAGGGGCAGGGCGACGAGGGTGCCGATCACGAGCCCCAGGAGGATGGCGATCTGCTTGAGGAAGCCGGTGAGCAGGCGTCGGAGCACGACGGTGATGAGCAGGCTCAGGCCGGCCAGGCCGATGTTGGCGAGGCTGCCGTAGTCGTCGGCCTGGCGGTTGCCGCCCTGGGACCAGTTGAAGGCGACCGGCAGCAGGGAGACACCGATGAGGGTGATGACGGTCCCGGTGACCACCGGTGGGAAGAAGCGGATGAGCTTGCAGAACCAGGGGGCGAGCAGGAAACCGAAGATCCCGGCCACGATCACGGCGCCGTAGATGACCGGCAGGGCGTCCTCGGGGCCCTCCGCCTTCGCGATCGCGAGCATCGGGGCGACGCCCGCGAAGGACACCCCGTTGATGAAGGGGAGCCGGGCTCCGACCTTCCAGAAGCCGATGGTCTGGAGGAGGGTGGCGATTCCGGAGGTGAACAGGCTGGCGCTCATGAGGAAGGCGATCTCGGCGGTGGACAGTCCCACCCCGATGCCGACGACCAGCGGCGGGGCGACCACCCCGGCGTACATGGCGGCCACGTGCTGGAGGCCGGCGCCGATCAGCTTGCCCGGCGGCAGGGTCTGGTCGACGGGATGCTTCGCCTCGGTGGCGGGGCCGGCGGGGGCGTTGTCGCCGAGGGGGGTGTCGCCGGGGGTGGCGCCGGGGGTCGGCTCGTGGTCTTCGGGCTCGGGCACGGGACTTCTCCTGGGAAGCGCGGGTGGACGGACCGACGGACGGGCACGACGGCAGGCGTGACCGGCCGACCGGCGCGGTCGGAATCGAGGAAGACGGATGCGGGGGGGGCGGACACGCAGCCGTACGGCCACGTGACCGTGCGGCTGCGCGGCTGTGCGGCTGTGCGGCTGTGCGGAATCGCGACCGGTACGGGACGGGTACCGGTCCGGACCGCCTCGCGGTGGCGCGGCCCGGACGGGGGCGCGCCACTGTCCGGGAACCGGCACGAGCGGGGCCGGGATCCGGGAACGAGCGGGAAGGAGCGGGAGGTGCGGGCGCGGGCGGCGGGTGACGGCGGCCGGAGCGGGGATCGTGTCCCCCGGCGGGGAGCCGTCGGGCGGGAACCGCTCACCGTCCGGTCCACGGGACGGGGCTGCGGCACCGGTGCGGCCCGGGCCGGATCAGTTCCTCACGCTTTCATGGTTCTGTCAAGAACCGGCCATCCGGGTCGGGTTCAGGCCGCACGGGACGGTCGCGCGGTCAGGCGGCGGAGTCCCGGAGGGCCTGCCACAGGTGCGCGTCGATCCGGTCCAGGAAGGCGACGGCCCGCAGTTCGGCGTCCGTCGCCCGGGCGGTGTCGCCGGCCTCCGCCTCGGCCTGGAGCCGCTGGTAGGCGTCGTGCAGCAGGCCGAGGGCGCGTTCGAGCAGGTGGGCCTCGACGGGGACCAGCCGGTGCAGGGCGCGCAGGTGATGGGGCCACCAGCCGGTGACCGCCTCCCGCACCATGATCCGGACCTTGCCGGTCAGACCGCAGGCGGCCACGTACACGGCGGGCGGGGGCCGCAGGGCCGCCACCATTCCGGCGGTCTGCTCGGCCGTTCCGCGCCAGCGGTTGCGGGCCTCGGCCTCCAGGTAGCGGTGCTGGGGCAGCCCGGTCGCGGCCGCGGCCTCCGCCGGGGTCAGTCCCGCGACGGTCCGGCATTCGAGCAGGGTGCGGGGTTCCCCGACCAGGTCGGCGGGGGCGCACCAGAGGGCGGCGGCGAGGGCCTCGACCTCGTCGGGTCGGGGGTGCGCCCGGCCTTGTTCCCAGTCGGTGATCAGGGCCGGGTGCAGGGGGCGGCCCCGGTAGGCCGCGACGGCCCAGGCCACTTGACCGGTGGTCAGGCCGAGTTGTCCGCGGACGGCGGCGAGGCGGTGGGGGTCGAGCGGGGGCAGGGCGGCCGGGTGGTGATCCGTGGAAGACATGGGGCGACACGGTAGGGAGCCGCACCGGCTCCGCCAAGGGCCGCGGGGGACCGGCACGGGGCGGGGCTCGGGTGGACAAGGGCGAATACGGGCAGGTCGGGTGGGGCCGCCATCGTCCGCGCGGACCCGGAATCGGTTCTCGGCAACCGCCGTTGACCTGCTGTTTCGCCGGAAACGGGCGGATCCTCAGAGGCGCCCTCGCCATCGATCTTCGTCAGTTCCTCCGAAGTCCGGGGAATTCGTGGGCTTCCGCTTGGGGGAGTTGACGGAACGGTGGCGGGCTTCCTAGAGTCCCGCCGAGTCCACAGCGGAATTCACTTTCCGTATCTCGGAACCCATGCGGAGGGCCCCACCCCGTGCCGCCCGCATCCCGGTTCCTCCCCGTTCGTCGGTGCGGGTCCGTCCCCCGCACCGCCGCAGCCGTACGCGGTACGTCGTCCCCGCACACGCACCTCCGCCGTCACGCCCATCGAAGGACGCCCATGCGCCCCCGCGCCCGCCGCGGCCCCCACCGCGCCGAAGACCAGCCCACCCCCAGACCCCCGGCCGCCTCGGACCCCACCGGCGACGAACCGCATCCGGTGGACGAACTCCTGCCCGTCCGGCGCCTGTTGCCCGCCGCCCTCCAGCACGTCGCCGGCATGTACGCCGGCATCGCGGCCCCTCCCCTGATCATCGGCGGAGCGCTGGGACTGTCCGCCGCCCACCTCTCCGCCCTGCTCTCGGCCGCCTTGCTGTGCGCCGGTCTGGCCACCGTCGCACAGACCCTCGGCCTGCGGGGCATCGGCTCCCGCCTGCCCCTGACCGGCGGAGTCTCCTTCGCCGTGGTCTCACCACTGCTCGCCCTCACCGACTCCGAACCGGAGAACGCCCTCCCCCTGGCCTTCGGGGCCTCGCTGGTGGCCGGACTCGCGGGCCTCCTCCTCGCCCCCGTCTTCACCCGGCTGCTGCGCTGGTTCCCCCCGCTGGTCAGCGGCAGCGTCATCACCCTCATCGGGCTGTCCCTGCTGCCCGTGGCCGCCGGCTGGGCCCGCGGCGGCGACCCGGACTCCCCGGACTTCGGCTCGGCCTCCGACCTCGCGCTGGCCGGCGGCACCCTCGCCGTCACCCTGGCCCTGCACCGGCTGCTCAGCGGCCGGTTCCTCGGCCGGATCGCCGTCCTGCTGGGCATGGCGGTGGGCACCCTCATGGCCGTGCCCATGGGCAAGGTCGGACTCGAACCCCTCCGCCAGGCACCGCTGTTCGCCCTCCCCGAGCCCTTCGCCTTCGGCGCCCCGCAGTTCCAGGGCGCGGCGATCGCCACCGCCCTGGTGGTGATGCTGGTGTCGATGACGGAGTCGACCGCCTCCCTCATGGCGCTCGGGGCCGTGGTCGGTCGTCCCGCCGACGGCCGCACCGTCGCCGGCGGCCTCCGCGCCCAGGGCGCCGCCACCGCCCTGGGCGCGGTCCTCGGCTCCTTCATGACGACCACCTACGCGCAGAACGTGGGCCTGGTCGCGTTCAGTCGGATCCGCAGCCGCTGGGTGGTCACCTGCTGCGGGGCGATCCTGGTCCTGATGGGACTCGTCCCGGTGCTCGGTTCCCTGGTGGCCCTCGTCCCGCTGCCCGTCCTCGGCGGGGCGGCCGTGGTCTTCTTCGGTTCCGTCGCCGTCACCGGGATCCGCACCCTGGCCAAGGCGGCCCTGGGCACCGGGCACAACGGTCTGATCGTCTCCGTGACGCTCGCCTTCGGCCTGTTCCCGATCGCCCAGCCCGATCTCTACGCGCGGCTGCCGGAGCCCCTGTCCACCGTCCTCGGTTCCGGGGTCACCGCAGGCTGCCTGGTGGCGGTCCTCCTCAACGTCCTGCTCAACCACCTCGGTCGGGGCACGGAGGCCGACGAGGACCACGTCCCGGACGCCGTACCGACCCCGCGGCCCGCCGCACCGACGTCCCCGGGCGGCCCGCCCGGGGACCCGTCCTGGTCGGCTTTCACGCCACGGGATCCGGCCCGCCACGGAGCCGTGCCGCCCGCACCGCACCCCGGGAACGGCGGTCCCGGACCGTACGGCCCCGGCCCGGGCGTACCGTACGGCGGCCCCTATCGTCCGGCGCCCCGGCCCGGGGGCGGACTCCCCCACCTGGACCCCGAGGCCGTCCGCGCCGCGCTCCTGGAGCAGAACGGCACGGGAGACGGGACGGAGAGCGGGACAGGAGACGGGAGGGAGTGGGGTCCCGGGCCTGGCGGAGCACCGGCTTCGAGGCCGGACGGCCGGGGATTCCCCCCGCCCAGCTGGTGAAGTGCCGAAGGAACCACGGCGGAGGTGCCCCTGCGCCGCCGGTCCTCCAGGAGGTCGGGTGGTCGGGGGCTCCCGGAGCGCGTCCGGGGCGATCGCGCCGGATGCGCCCCGCGACGGCCCCCCGTCGGCCGGATCACGGCTCCGCGGCCCAGCTCGCGCCGCATTCCGCCGCTCCTTCCGCCGGCCCTTGCCGGGAGCCCCGCCCGTGGGCGTTCATGGGACGGATGGGAACCGCCCCGCCGCCGCTGGACCGCACGGTCCCGGCAGGTCCACCGGGGCACCCCCTCCACCGGCACCCCCGGTGCCCGCAGTCCCCCGCCCCGTCCCCTTCTCCGCACCGCTGCCCTCCCCCCACCACTCCACCCCTCCCTGCCCGCCCGTCCGCCCAGAGGTGATCCGCATGTCCGTCCGCACCGTCTACTCGGTCGAGGTCCCCATGGTCTCGACCGACCGCGGAAGGAGCGGCTCCCACGTGTTCACGGGCCACGCCGACGACGCCCGCCAGGCCCTGGAGGCGGCCCGCGCCGCCTGGCACCGGGCCCAGGAGCACCTGGCCGCGGGCCGCGACGTGCCCCGGGCGGCGGGGTTCGGCTGGAGCGCCCGGGGCGTACGGGCCGGCTGGTCCCCCGACTGGGGCCGGGCCACGGCCCGGCCCCGCTCCCCGGGATCCCTGGCGGCGTCGTTCGGCACCCCACGCTGACCCGAACCGCTCCACGAGCCGACCCACGCGTCGATCCAGGTGCCGACCCGCGCGGTCAGGGCCCGGGCTCGGTGAACCCGGCCCGTTTGAAGCTCCTCATCAGCAGCGCAGTGTCCGAGGCGTTGACCTGGTCCAGCCCCTTGAACACGCGGGCCGCGAAGGCGTGGAAATCGCGCAGCGTGCGGTGGCTGGAGTAGCCCAGCAGCGTCATCGGACCGGACGTCACCATCAGTTGCCGCAGCGCCGGTTCGGCCGCGAGCAACCGCACGGCCTCGTCCAGGCGGCTGTACGGCACCCCCAACCGGAACCGCGCCTCCACCGGGTACCCGAGGAACTCGGGCTCCGCGTGCAGCCGGAGGTGCAGCACGTGCGAGCCCATCAGCCGGGCCAGCCGGCGCCGGGCGGTGGTCTCGCCCACGTTGAGCTCCGCCGCCAGGTTCTTCGTTGGCATCCGGGCGTCCCGCAGCAGCAGGGCGGCGAGCTTCCGGTCGAGGGCGTCGAGCTCCGGGGGCTCCGGTAGCGGCCGCCCCTCCATCGCGCACCGTCGGACGTCGGTGGGCTCGTCGTCGTACGGGGCCCAGTCGCTGGCCGTCATCAGCAGCTGGAGGACCAGGGAGCTGGTCACGTCCACGACGCCCGTCAGCCCCCCGAGCACCCCGTCGACGAGCTCCAGCAGCTCCGCGTACGTGGTCACGTGCACCTCGGCGAAGACGTCCAGCGAGCCCGTGGCCACCTCCACCGACCGCGTCTCCGGGCGGGCCGCGAGCGCCGTGGCGACCTCGCGCAGGGAGCCGGGGGCACAGTGCAGCGCCACCTCGGCCGTGATGCCCTCCCCCAGATACTCGGGGATCAGCCCGGCCGCGAAGAACACCTGCCCGGTGGCGAGCATGCGGTCCAGGCGCCGCCCCACCGTGCGCTCGTGCGCGCCCACGGCCGCCGCGACCTCCGCGAAGGTGGCCCGCGGACTGCGGTGCAGCACCTTCAGGACCGCGTGGTCCAGCTCGTCCAGCCGCAGCGGCCCGCCGCCGGCCGCGCCCGCGACACCGCCCGGTCCCGCCGCGGTGCCCGGGCCCGGTCCCGTCCCGCTGACCGACCCCGATCCGCCCGCAGACCCCGTCCCGCTTCCCGGCCCCGTTCCGCTTCCCGGTCCCGTCCCTGTTCCCGTCATGTCCTGTTCCGCTCCGTTCCGTTCCGTCAGCCCGTCGCGCCCCACGATCGGGGCGGGACCCTACGGGGCCGGGGAGGCAGGCCGGAAACGGCGTCCGAAGACGGCCGGAGATCCCCCTCGGGCGCCGGATTGCGCCGTCCCGGACGGGCTGACGCGGGTATCGCCCGACTGCGCCCGGGCCCCTTGTCCGCGGCGGGGCCCGGCGACGACATTGGTCCCCGGATCCGCCCCCGGGCCTGGCAGGCCGTGACAGCGAGGGCGGATCCGGCCTTTCGCCGGAGCGACTGCCCTCCGGCCCTCCCGATCCGCCTGCGGCCCGCGGGCCGCTTCCCCCAGGTGACGCCCATGCCCCACCCCGTCCAGCTGACCGGCCCCGCCCCCGGTGTCCGTCCGAGAGCCACGCCCGCGGGCGCCGTGCTCGTCTCCGTCCTGCTGGTGGAACTGTCCAGCGGCGTGATCCAGGGCTTCCTCTCCCCGCTGCTGAAGAGCCTCACCGAGGTGCTACGGGTGACGGCGGCCGATCTGAACTGGATCAGCGTGGCCAACCTGGTCGCCTCCGCCGTGTCCACCCCGCTGCTCTCCCGCCTCGGCGACCTGCACGGCCACCGCCGGATCCTGCGCTTCAACCTGGCCCTGGTCCTCGCCGGTTCGGTGCTCGTCGGGATCAGCCGGGACTTCACGACCCTGCTCGTCGGACAGATCCTCCAGGGCGCCATCGCCGGGTTCTTCCCCCTGCTGGTGGGCACCCTCCGCAACCGTCCCGGCGGCGGGGACTCCGAGAGCCGGCGCGGCATCAGCGTGATGGTGGCCGCCCTGGTGGGCGGGCTGACCCTGGGCCTGTTCGCCAGCGGGGCCGTCGCCGCGAGCGTCGACAGCCCGACCGCGGCGCTGTGGGTCCCGGCCGCGGCCGTGGCCCTGGCCTTCGCGATCAGCTGGCCGCTGCTGCCGGAGACCGCCACCCGGCCCGCGGGCCGGGTGGACTGGGCCGGCGCGCTCCTGCTCTGCCTGGGCCTGGTCGCGGTGATGCTCGGGCTCGGTCTGGGCGGCACTCCCGGCTGGGCCTGGGGCTCGGTCCGGGTCCTCGCCGTCCTGCTCGGCGGGGTCCTCGCGCTGGCCCTCTGGGTCCGCGTGGAACTGCGGGCCCCGGACCCCGTGATCGACGTGCGGATGTTCGCCCGACGCGGGGTGATCGTGGTGTCCCTGGTGACGCTCACCTTCAGCTCCTGCATGTTCGGCCTGCAGATCGCCAACCCCGTATTCTACGGCACCGCCCGCGCGGAGACCGGGTACGGGCCGGGCCTCGACCCCGTGGGCATCGGCCTGGCGATGCTGCCCTACCTGCTGGCCATCGCCCTCGGCGCACTCCTCGCGCCCGCCGTGGCCGGCCGGATCGGCGACCGCGGCACCCTGGTCGCCGGGTCCGTGCTGATGGCCGTCGGGTACGGGGCCTCCGTGGCCGTCCACGGCTCCGTCGCCGCCTTCGCCACCGTCAACGGCGTCGCGGGCCTCGGCATCGGCCTGCTCCAGCACTCCACGCGCACCCTGGCCGTGGAGGCCGTACCCGCGCACCGCACCTCCGTCGGCTCCGGCATCAACGAACTGCTCATCAGCGTCGGCGGCTCCCTCGGCGCGGCCGTGGTCCTCGGAGTGTCCACCGCGCACACCCGGCCCGGCGCGACCCTCCCCGACCTCGGCGCCTACACCACCTCCTGGACGCTGTGCGCGGCCCTGTCCGTCCTCGGCGCCGCCCTGGCCCTCCTGCACCGCCCCTCCCCCGAGGAGACCCGATGACGCACACCCCCGACTTCCCCACCGGCGGCCCGCACACCCCCGACTCCGCCCCCGCCGGCCCGTCCGCCCCCGCCCGCCTGTCCCTCTCCCGCTCCACCGCCCCCGTCACCCGCCCGTCGGCCGCCGGCACCGCTCTGCGCGAGCGCGCCCGGGTCGCGCTGACCCGCGGGCAGGAGGCCGTCCTCGGCCTCAGCCACGCGCTGCACGCGGACCCGGAGCTCGCCTACGAGGAGCACCGGGCGGCCCGCCGCATCGCGCGGCTCGCGGAGCGCGCCGGCTTCGCCACCGAACTGGGCGCCTTCGGGTTGCCCACCGCCGTCCGCGCCACCGTGGGCACCGGCGACCTGGTCATCGGGATCTGCGCCGAGTACGACGCCCTGCCCGGGATCGGCCACGCCTGCGGACACAACGTCAACGGGGCCGCGTCGGTGGCCGCGGCCCTCGCCCTGGCCCCGCTCGCCGACGAACTGGGCCTCACCGTCGAACTGCTCGGCACCCCGGCGGAGGAATCCGGCGGCGGCAAGGTCGACATGATCCGGGCCGGGGCGTTCGACGGCCTCGACGCCGCGATGATGGTGCACGCCGCCCCCGCGGACGCCGTGGGCATGGCCTCCCTCGCCATCAGCAGCCTCGACGTCGCCTACACAGGGGTCCCCGCGCACGCCGCGGCCATGCCGCACCGCGGGATCAACGCCGCCGACGCCATGATGATCGCCCAGGTGGCCATCTCCGCGTACCGGCAGCAGCTGCTGCCGGAGGCCGTGGTCTCGGGCATCGTGACCTCCGCGGGCGAGGCCGCGAACGTCATCCCGCACCGCTCGACCGCCCTGTACGACTGCCGGGCCCGCACCAGCGAGGAACTCGACGAACTGCGGGCCCGGGTCCGCGCCTGCTTCGAGGCGGGCGCCCTGGCCACCGGCGCCGAACTCGCCCTGGCCACCGTCGGCAACGACTACGCCGACCTCCGCCAGGACCTCGCGATGAGCGCGGCCTACCGCGAGGCCGCCGAAGCCCTGGGCCGCCGACCGGCGCCCGCCGACCCGAGCCTGCGGGCCGGCTCCACCGACATGGGCAACGTCTCCCACCTGCTGCCGGCCATCCACCCCACCATCGGCTACGACTGCGGGGACACGATCATGCACCACCCCGACTTCACGAAGTACGGCACCACCGACGCCGCCGACCGGGCGGTTCTCGACGGCGGCCTCGCCATGGCCTGGACCGCCCTCACCCTGGCCACCGACCCCACCCACCGCACCACCCTCCTGACCCGACGGGCGGAACGCGCCCGCGAACGCGCCCGCGCGGACCGCGCGGCGGGTACGGCGGCCTGACGGAGGGACAGCGGGAGCAGGGGCCGGGGGCGGCGAGGCCGGCCCCTCAGTGCCCCGCCGCGGCGCCGAAGAGGCGGGCCTGGCGCTCCAGGGCCTCCTCCCCGGGGGCGCAGGCGGCGAGGGTGTCGGCGTCGGTGACGGGCGGCCGCTCGGCGCGGACCACGGACGCCGCGGCCCCGCGCAGCCAGTCCGGGTGCGCCTCGGCCCCGGCGAAGGCGGCCAGTCGGGCGAAGTGGTGCTCGGGCCGGTCGAGGATCTCCTCGTACGACAGGGACATCCGCCGCTCCGGCGGCAGTTCGACGAGCTCGGCCACGCCCCGCCCGATCAGGCCCGACCAGAATCCCCCGAAGGCGGCGAGCGGCAGCGGGGTCCGCATGACCAGGTCGCAGTCCACCTCGCCGGCCAGGTGGGCGAGCCGCTCGGGGAGTTCCCGGGCGTGTTCGGGGCCGATCGCGAAGGGGGAGTCCAGGCCGAGCAGTCCCATGGCCTCCGTCCTCAACAGCAGCGTCCGGAAGCCGATGTGCCGGCTCATGGACAGGGCGACGGCGGGCCCGGACCGGTGCAGGTGGACGAATCGGGCCTCGGGGAACAGGGCCCGGAGCGCGGGGAGGAAGGCGAGGGAGGCCCCGGACCGCTCCACGACCACCGCGTTCCCGGCCCGTGCGGCCAGTTCGGCGAAGAGCGCGCGGTAGTGCTCGGAGGGAGTGGAGCGGGGCCGGCCCGGCACCACCGCCGCGAGCTCGTCGTAGAGCGCGTCGGGGTCGGGGCCCAGCGCGGGCAGCGCCATGTGGGAGATCGCCGGTACCCCGGTCTCGGGGGTGAAGCGCCCCCGCCCGTAGGGGTAGAGCAGTTCCGGCATCGGGTGGCGGGAGCCGGCGATCGCGTCGAGGGGCCGGGCCGGCCCGCTCAGCACGGACCAGAACTCGGGCCCCGTCCACGCCTCTCCCCGGAACGGGGCCTCTCCCGTGCAGGCCAGCGAGGTGAAGAACTCGTTCATGCTCAGCACCCCGGGATGCGCCTGCAACGCCCGGGACAACATGGTGGACCCGCAGCGGCCGGTCCCCACGATGAAGGTGATGTCCACCCAGCAGCCCTCCGAAGTCCGTCGCCCACCGCGACCGTTCTTCAACGCTACGTCAGCCAAGAGAGTGCAGTTCCGTTTCTGCCGCCGGGGATCCCGCCGGGGATCCCGCCGGGGATCCCGCCGGGGATCCCGCCGGAGGACCCCTCGCGAACCCGCTCGGGCAATCCCGCGCCCGCGGGCGGAAGGGCACGGCAGGACTCGGAAAAGGAGGCGGTGGTCAGGGGGCGGCGGGGGTAGCGTCCGGGCCATGTCACACGCATCAGACACCACGTCCGAGTCACTTCCGCGGCCCTCGAACGAGCCCGCTTCCGAAGCCGGGTCCGGCCGGCGGCCCGTCACCGCCGACGACCTCGACCTAGGGGTGCAGCTCTGCGTCGCGGCGCTCCGCGCGGCGCCCCCGGAGGCGTGGTCGGAGCCGGCCGGTCCGCTGGAGTGGGACTGCTGGGAGACCGTCGAGCACCTGAGCGACGACCTGTTCGCCTACGCCGTCCAACTGGGGCCCCGCAAGCCGCCCTTGGACGGTGAGGTGCCCTTCGTCTGGGAGAGCCGGCGGCCCGGCGGCCCGGCGAACGCCGTCCACGCGGACCGCGGGGCCGGGCCGGCCGGACTGCTCCAGGTCCTGGAGGCCAGCGGCGCCCTGCTCGTCGCGATGGTGCGCACGGCGTCGCCGGAGACCCGCGCGTACCACGGGTTCGGGATCTCCGATCCGGAGGGGTTCGCCGCCATGGGGCTGGTGGAGACCCTGGTCCACGCCCATGACCTGACCCAGGGGCTGGGGCTGCCCTGGGACCCGCCCGCCGGGCTGTGCTCCCGCGTGCTGACAAGGCTGTTCCCGGAGGCGCCCACGGACACCGACCCGTGGAGCACCCTCCTGTGGGCCACCGGGCGTACCGAACTCCCCGGCCGGCCCCGCCTCACCGACTGGCGCTGGGACGGCACCCTCCGGGACTGAACCGGCCGAACCCCCGCCCGGTGGGGGCCGTCAGGGCGGCCCCGGCGGGTTGCGGAGATTGGCCGGATCTTCGCCCTCGGCCGGGCGGGACGGCCGCCGGACGGCAACGTTCCGCACGGCCGCGTCACGGACGGCCTCGTTCCGGACGCCTGCGTTCCGCGTGGTGGGCCGCTCCGTCGGCGGGTCCGGGAGGAGGCCGAGGATCCGGGGTGGGGTCCAGGTGCCGGCGGCTCCCGGACGGCCGGCGAGGTAGGCGGCGACCTCGTCCGGCCGCCAGGGGCCGGCGGCCAGCAGACCGCCCGCCAAGTGCCCCAGGTACGCCGCCGAAGGAGCGGCGGCCGGCACCTCGCGCAGGGCCCAGGGGGCGGTGAAGGTGAGGACGGGCACGCCCTCGATCGCTCCGGGGCAGACCAGCGTCTCGTACCGCCCCGGGCCGCACGCGGCCCGACCCGTGGCCAGTACCTCCGTGAGGTCGAGGTCCCGGCCGGGGGCCCGGCCCATCTCCTGCGCCGCGATGTCGGCGAACTGGCCCGCCGTCAGCAGGTGGGCGCGCATCCGGATCCGCCCGGGGGCTCCCGGGTCGTAGAAGGCGCGGCCCCCGCCCCACACCGCCGACTCCGTCGCGAAGTACAGGCAGCCGTCGGCCTCGACGGCGAGGGACCGCTCCGGCATCCGGGGGTCGCGGCAGCCGGGGTAGCGGTGGTCGGCGCCCGGCGGCGCGCCGCCGACGAGGTAGGCGGCGAGGCGGTCCACGTGCATGTTGGAGCCGTAGGACGCGTACCAGACCCGCTCCGGAAGCGGGGCGTCCGGAGCGGGGGTGAAGGCGGCGGCGGTGTGCACGGTCATGCGGGTCGTCCGGGTCATGCGGGTCGTCCGGGTCATGCGGGTCGTCCGGGTCATGCGGTTCATCCTCGAACGCCCCGAGGAGCCCACCCCCGCACCCACGCCGCACACCTGCACGTCACCCCCGCACACCACCCCCGCCCCCACTTCGGCACGCGGCACGCGCCGTTCGCGCGGGTCGGTCAGCCGGCCTGGCGCCAGGCTTCTTCCCGGGGGCTCGGTCCGCCGGGCGTCGCGGCCCGGCCCTCGTACTCCGAGCGGGCCGCCGCGAGGAGTCCGCGCCAGGAGGTGACCAGCGGGCGGCGGCGCAGCAGGGCGCGGCGTTCGCGTTCGGTCATGCCGCCCCAGACCCCGTGTTCGATCCGGTGGTCGAGGGCGTGCGCGAGGCATTCGGTGCGTACCGGGCAACCCGCGCACAGTGCCTTGGCGCGCTGTTGCGCGGCGCCCTCCACGAACAGTTCGTCCGGGTCCGCCCCGCGGCACGCGCCCCTGAGCATCCAGCTCTCGGCTTCCCGTTCCGCCCCCATGCCCGTCTCCTCCTCAGTCCGCTCGGCCCCCGCTTTCACCCTAAGGAAAGGCAGGTCCGGCGACCGTACGACTGTCGGACAGCAGAAGGAATGGCCTGATCACATCACCACCGTTTCGAGTGGTGAAACGAACGGGGGTTTGAAGGGCTGGCGGTCGGTCGGGGGGTTCGGACGGGCGGGTCCCACCGACGAGATCGCGGACCCGTGGGCCGGGGTCCGGGCGGTCGCCGACGGGCCTCCGGACCGGGGGGCCGCCGGTCACCGCGCGGGCACGCGCGGGTCACCCCGCACACCCATTGGTCCAGACCTATTGACCGCATCCCTCGCCCGCTCCTACGATCCGGACCGGCACAGCCCCACATGTCCCCACCTGATCCAGAGCCGGGCGTCACGCCCCCCATGGGCCTGTCATGGCCATGGCGTTCGGCGGGAAGGGAGCACCGCATGTTCCGTCGAAGGCCACGATCCCCGCTCACGCCGCCGCACGGCACCGGGAGCGGCACGGGTCCCGACACCGGGAACGGCCCCGGCACCACCCGGCGTTCGCTCGCCGCACTCAGCGCCATCTCCGTGATCGCCGCGGGCTTGGCCGTGGCCGGGTCGGTGACGGCGGGCGCCGCCACCACCGCCGACTCCGCCGCGGCCAACCTGCTCACCAACCCCGGCTTCGAGAGCGGGCTCTCCGGCTGGAGCTGTGCGGGCGGCTCCGGCGCGGCCGTCAACAGCCCGGTCAAGTCCGGCACTTCGGCACTGAAGGCCACGCCCACGGGCCAGGACCACGCCCAGTGCACCCAGACCGTCAGCGTGCAGCCCAACTCCTCGTACACGCTGAGCGCGCAGGTCCAGGGCAGTTACGTCTACCTCGGCGCCACGGGCACCGGCCTGTCCGGCACCACCTCCACGTGGACCCCGAGCAGCGCCTCGTACGGACCGCTCAGCGTCGGGTTCACCACCGGGCCGACCACCACCTCGGTGACGGTCTACCTGCACGGCTGGTACGGCCAGCCCGCCTACTACGCGGACGACGTGTCGCTCTCCGGCCCCGGCGGCACGCAGCCGCCGACCAGCCGGCCGCCCACCTCGCAGCCCCCCACCAGCCAGCCCCCCACCTCCCAACCGCCCACGTCGCAGCCCCCCACCTCGCAGCCGCCGACCTCGCAGCCGCCCACGAGCCAGCCGCCGACGAGCCAGCCGCCCGGCGAGACCTGCCCGACCAAGCCGAAGCCCGCGGGCAAGGTGCTCCAGGGGTACTGGGAGAACTGGGACGGCGCCGCGAACGGGGTCCACCCCGGCATGGGCTGGATCCCCATCACCGACAGCCGCATCGCCGCCCACGGCTACAACGTCATCAACGCCGCCTTCCCGGTGATCCTCTCCGACGGCACGGTGCTGTGGCAGGACGGCATGGACACCGGCGTCAAGGTGGCCACCCCCGCCGAGATGTGCCAGGCCAAGGCGGCCGGCGCGACGATCCTCATGTCCATCGGCGGCGCCACCGCGGGCATCGACCTCAGCTCCAGCACCGTCGCCGACCGCTTCGTCGCCACCGTCGTCCCGATCCTGAAGAAGTACAACTTCGACGGGATCGACATCGACATCGAGACCGGTCTGTCGGGCAGCGGCAACATCAACACCCTGTCCGCCTCCCAGTCCAACCTGATCCGCATCATCGACGGGGTCCTGGCCCAGATGCCCGCGGGCTTCGGCCTGACCATGGCGCCCGAGACGGCGTACGTCACCGGCGGCAGCGTCACCTACGGGTCGATCTGGGGCTCCTACCTGCCGATCATCAAGAAGTACGCCGACAACGGCCGCCTGTGGTGGCTGAACATGCAGTACTACAACGGCAGCATGTACGGCTGCTCCGGCGACTCCTACTCCGCGGGCACCGTGCAGGGCTTCACCGCCCAGACCACCTGCCTCAACAACGGCCTGGTGATCCAGGGCACCACCATCAAGGTCCCCTACGACAAGCAGGTCCCCGGCCTGCCCGCCCAGCCCGGCGCGGGCGGCGGCCACATGGCGCCCAGCCTGGTCAGCCAGTCCTGGAACGCCTTCAGCGGCTCCCTCAAGGGCCTGATGACCTGGTCCATCAACTGGGACGGCTCGAAGGGCTGGGGCTTCGGCGACAACGTCAAGTCCCTCCAGGGCCGCTGACGGACCACCGCACCCCTCCCGTCCGACCCACCGTGGCGGCCGTCCCCGACCGGGGACGGCCGCCACGGCCGTTCCACCGCCCCGCCGTAATTCCGATGCCCGTCCGGACACGGGTCGCGACACTGGGGCGATGAGCAACTTCCCCGTCACCGCCCTCGATTCCCTGGCCGGACTCGCCTTCGGCGACGCCTTCGGCGACCGCTGGTTCGGGATCCTGCGCCGCGAGGGCGAGACGGCGCTCGCGGCGCGCGTCCCGCCCCCGGAGCCCCTCTGGGAGTGGACCGACGACACCGCGCAGGCCCTCGTGCTCATCCGGGAACTCGCCGAAGGTGCCGGGACCGTCGACCGGGACCGCCTCGCCCTGCGCCTCGCCGCCGCCTACGCCGAGGACACCCACCGCGGCTACGGGGCCTCGATGCACGACGTGCTCCGGCGGATCGGCGCCGGCGAACCCTGGCGGGAGGTGGTCGCCGGGCAGTTCGGCGGCCAGGGCTCCTGGGGCAACGGCGCCGCCATGCGGGTGGCCCCGCTCGGGGCCTGGCTCGCCGCGGACCTGGACGCCGTGGCCGAGCAGGCCGCCCGGCAGAGCGAGGTCTCGCACCACCACCCGGAGGCCGTCGGCGGAGCGGTGGCGGTCGCGGTCGCCGCGGCCCTGGCCGCCGGTGGCCGGGGCGGCCCCGCGCCCGCGCGCGCCGCGTTCCTGCGGGCCGTCGCCGACCGACTGCCCGTCGGCGACGTCCGCTCCGGACTCCGCGTCGCGGCCCGGCTCCCCGAGCACACCTCCGTCCGGCACGCAGCGGAAGTCCCGGGCTCGGGGTACCGCATGTCCGGACCCGACACCGTGCCCTTCGCCCTGTGGTGCGCGGCCGGTCACCTCGACGACCTGCACGAGGGGCTGTGGACCACCGTCGGCGGGCGCGGCGACATCGACACCACCTGCGCCATCGCGGGCGGGGTCATCGCCGCCCGCACGGGAGTGGCGGCCCTCCCGCCCGCCTGGCACACGGCCCTCGAACCCCTGCCGGCCCTCACCGGCGGGGCATATCCGGGCGTGTAGTGCCGTGGGCACGGTTCGGCGGCGTACGGAGGGTGCGCGAGGGGTATTCGAGCCATGACGCGGGGGCGTCGCACCGGGGGTCAGGGGGTTCAGCATGGGCAGTTCATCCTTTTCGACAGGTCCGGACGGAGCCGAGGGCACCTCTCCACGACCGGAGGGCGGATCCTCCGCTTCCGGCTCGGGGGGAGGCCATGAAGAAGCCGTGGCCGCGGCCCTGCGGGAATTCGGGCCGGACCACACCAAGACGCTGTCGGCGCGCATGCGGCGGGCCGAGGCGCGGGGGCAGGCGGGCGCCTTCTGGGAAGCCGCGAAGGAGCTGCGCGACGTGCTCGACGCGGAGTGCCGCGACGGCGGCCCGCTGGCCGTGCGCGCCGTGAAGGCGCGGGCCCGGCTGGCGCACTGGCAGGTCGCGGACGGCCGGCCCGAGGAGGCCCTGGCGCTCACGGAGGAACTGCTGACCCTCCAGCTCGACGCCCTGCCGCACGCCTCCGAGGCGGTGCTCGACACCCGGTCCCGGATCGCGGACCTGCGGATCGCCACCGGGGACGCGCGGGGAGCGGTGGAGGGGTTGCGCACCGTACTGACGGCGGTGGTCGCCGGAGCCGGCGCGGGGAAGCGGCTCGCGGCCACCCGTCGGCGCCTCGCGCACGCCCTGGAAGCGGTCGGTGACATGGCCGACGCGGCCGAGCAGTGGGAGCTGCTGGCCGCCGGCTACGACCAGGTGCCGGACGGGGCGCGGGCCGCCACCGCCCGGCAGCAGGCCGAGCGCTTGCGGTCCCGGCTCGGCGGCACGCCCGGCGGCGGCCTCTCCGCCACCACGTCCCCCACTCCACCTTCCGCTTCCGCTTCCGGTTCCGGTTCCCTGTCCGCCTCGGGCTCGCACGTGCCGTCCCCGCCGGCGGCGCTCCCTGCCCGCACCGACCCCGCGGCCGCGTTCTGGGCGACCGCCGAGCCGGGCTCCCCGGCCGTGTTGAAGTCCCTCGGGAGCCTCACCCAGGGTCGGGTCGACGACGAGGTGCTGTCCGAGGTGGAGCGGCTGGTGGACCGGTGGCGGACCGCCCTCGGCGAGGACGCCCCCGCCGTGCTCACCGCGCGCACGTATCTGGCGGAGGCGCTCGGGCAGGCGGGCGACCGGGCGGCGGCGGCCGAGGAGTTGACCGGCGTGGTCGAGGCCCTGCTGGAGGCCGTGCCGTCCGCGCCCACCAAGCTGTACGCGGCGCGGCGGCGGCTCGCGCACTGGCAGGAGTCCGCGGGGGACTACGAGGGCGCCGCCGCGACGGTCACCGCCGCGTTGGACGCGCAGTCCGAGCATGCCGGTCCGCTGCACCCGGTCGTGCTGTCGCTGCGCGCCCGCCTGGCCGACATCCGGATGCACGCCGGTGATCCGGCGGCCGCCGCGAGCGAGTACCGGGTCCTGATCGCGGCCACCACGCGCACGAAGGGCGCGGGGTCGGCGGCCGTCCTGGCGCTCCAGAGGCGGCTGGCCTCGGCGCTCATCGCCGCCGGCCGCTCCGGGGAAGCCGTGGAGACCTTGCGCGGGGCGCTGACCGCGCGGTCGGCCGGCGGCGTACAGGACGAAGCCGGGTCGGCCGCCCTGCGCAGCCTGGCCTTCGCGCTGTTGGCGGATGCCGACGTCAGCGGATCCCTGGCCGCCTTCCGTGAGATGTGGCGGCGCCAGGAGGAACACCGGGGTCCCACCCATCCCGAGACGCTCGCCGCCCTCCGCGCGCTGGCCTACGCCGAGCACGACGCCGGGGAGTTCGACGCGGCCATCGGGCACGCCGCGGAGCTCCTGGAGCGGCGGCGTTCCGTCCTGCACGAGGACCACCCCGACACCCGGGCGGTGGCGGAGGTCCTGGACGCCTGGCGGGCGAGCCGGGACAGCGACCTCGCGCGCAGGAAACGTCGTTCGAAGGGGGGCCGGAAGGGAGGCGCCCGATGAGCGCCGACGGGTACCGGACCCGGCCGGAATCCGGGATCCCGGCCGCCCGCACCCCGGGTGGACGGCCGCGTGACGGCCGCGGCGTCCCGCCGCGGCCCCGGGTGGACCCGCCCGAGGAGGGCACCGCCGCGGACGACGGCCTGACCCGTCTCTTCGACGAGCCCGCCGCGGAAGCCCTGCGCACCCACTGGGCGGAGCGGGGGGTGGGCGTCCGGGCGCAGGCCGCGCCGTGGGAACGCTCCGGGTACAGCGGGGCCCGGCTGGGTCTGGTGGTCCTCGGCCACCCGGACCGCACGGACGAACGCGTCGTGGTGAAGCTGCTGCCCGGCGGACCGGACACCGCGGAGGCGGACCTGCACGAACGGGCCGCGGCCTCGGCACCCGCCTTCGCCTCGGCGCACGTGGTCGCACAGGCGTACCCGCCCTGTGACCTGCCGGACGGACGGCGGCTGATGTTCCAGCGGCTCCCGCAGTCGGTGGTGGACGTGGTCCCGCTGAGCGCCGTGCCCAACGGCGATCTGCGGGCGCCCTGTGCGGAGCTGACGCGCACCCTGTTCGACGTGTGGAACCCGGACCGGGCGCTACGGAGCACCACGGTCGGGGAGTTCCTCGCCGGCGAGCTGCGGTCGGCGCTGGAGCCGGGGCGTTCGGCACGACGGTGGGCCCGGGACGTCCTCATGATCGACACCGGTACCGGGATGTGGATCCGGGACGAGACGGAGCCGCACCTGATCCTGCCCAACCCCGCCCTGATCGCCCGGCCGGACAGTCCGATCGGCGCACTGCCCCTCGACCGGTACACGGGCCGCTCGCACGGGGACCTGCACCTGGACAACGTCCTCGTGGCATCGGAGGAGGGGCGCCCGGTGCCCGGCCGGCACTGGCTGATCGACCTGGCCCACTACCGGGACGAGGTGCCGCTCAGCCGGGACGTCGCCGCACTGGTCCTCGCCCTGGTGGACCGCCGCGTCGCCGAGCTCAGGCCGCACGCGTCGGCCGAGGCGCGCGCCCTCATCGACATCGTGGTCGATCCCGTTCCGAGCCGGGGCGACCGGATCGGCGCCGGTGTGGTGGACGCGCTGCGCGAGGTGGACAAGGTCTGCCGGGAGTGCCTGCCCGGTGACGTGGAGGTGTGGCGGGCCCAGTACCTGTGGTCGGTGGTCGCGGAAGCCCTGGTGCACACCTCGTACGAGGCGGCCGGGGATCGGGTGCGCTGGTGGTACTCACGGCTCGCGGCGCACGCCGCGCGGGCCGCTCTGGAACAGGCCCGGAACAGCCTTCCGGCGGGTGTGGTGCCGTCCGTCCCCGCCAGCGGCGACTTCCCCCTGGTGGGGCCGCACGCGGCGGCGGCCCGCCGGGCCCGTGAGGTCCCGGAACGGCTGCTGCGCACCCGCGCGGAAGTGGTCGCGGCGGTGCGCGGGCGGTGGCTGCTGCCGGAGGAGCTGCCGTTCTTCCGCAGGACGGTCCGGGCCGCGGCGATCCGTACGGGGGGACCGATCGCCCCCGTCCTCACCCCGCGGTCGCTCGTTCCGGAGGCGGACGGGGACCGGCTGCCCGACCGTACGGTGCTGCTGGGGGCGCCGGGTACGGGGAAGTCGCGCTGGTGCCTGGAGGTGGCGGCGCTGGCGGAGGAGGCCGGTTCGCCGGTCCACTTCCTCGGCGGGATCGACGGCGGCTCGGCCGAACTGCTCCCGCTGTCCACGGACGAGGTGGTGGGAGAGCTGTCCGAGGCGCTCTCCGGCCGGACCGCGGCGGACCCGCCCGCCCTGCTGGTCATCGACGGTCTCGACCGCTTCCCCGGGCTGGACCTGCCCGGACTGCACGAGGCCCTGCTGGACCTGGCCCACCGGGGCAGACCGGTGGGTCTCCTCGCCACCTCGCGCCGCGGCACGCACTGGACCTCCCAGCTGGGGCGGGGCGCCGCCGCGCTGCTCGCCGAGGTCCGGCATCTGCCCGAGGAGGCGGAATACCGGGCGCCGCTGCTGCGGTCGGTGCTCCGCAGGTCCGCCGGGCACGCGGTGCGGGCGTCCGGCGCGAGTGCCGTCCTGGCGGCCCTGGGGAACGACGTGGCGAACCCCCTGCCCCCCGCGTCCGCGGCCATGTGGTCGGTGCTTCTGGAGCGCGCGGCGGAGGCGGGGGAGGCGGCGGGGGCAGGGGAGGCCGGGGCGCTGGCGGGAACCACGGCCGGGGTCTCCCCCACGCGAGGTGCGGCCGACAGCGGTGCGAGTCCGGGCCCGGTGCCGGGACCGCTCCTCCCCGAGGGTTCCCTGCCCGAGGCGTTGTTCCGGCACCTCCAGGGCCGGGCCGCCGACCCGGAGACGGCGGGGCTGCTCGTCCTGCTGCCCGTCGCGGCCGTCCTCGCCTCCGCCCCGCTGCCCCCGGACCGGCTCGCCGCGGTCGCGGACGAGGCACTGTCCGCGACCGCACGGGCGCTGGGCCGGACGGCCCGGCACGACGGCGCCGACCTGGTGCGCCTCGCGCACGAGACGGGTCTGCTGCACCTCGATCCGACCCGCCCCGGCGGCCACGCGGCCGGCCGGCCCGAGGAACCCGTCGGCGGGACCGGCGGGCCCGGAAGGACGGAGGCGACCGACGCCACCGACGCCGACACCCGGCAGGACGGCGTGCTGGTCGTGGCGCACCCCCTCGCCTGTGACACCTTCCTCGCCCATGTCACCCGCCACGGAACCGAGCGCGCCGGCATGGGCCTGCTCCTCGACGCCGCGCTCACGGACACGGGCGCCTTCGCCAACACGGCCGCTTCGGTGACCCGTTGGTTCCCGACGGCTCCCGAGGCGGTCCGGGACCGGTTCGACGGGCAGGCGGGGCTGTGGTTCCACGAGCGGGCGGAGGTCCTGGGCCGCACCCTGGCCGAGGTGGGCCACGGCGCCGCGAGCGTGCTGGAGTTCCTGCTGTTCACACGGCCGTGGCACCGGCTCACGTACGTGCACTGGACCTCCGTGGCCGGTCCCTGGTTCGCGCGTCCCGAGGCCACGCCCGTCGACCCTCTGCTGCTGGCCCGGGCCCTGTACGAGGACCGCAACGAGGACCGGCGCCGGATCGTCGAGCTCGCCTTCTCCTGGCTGGACCGGCACGCCCGCGACGCGGGTGCCGACCGGGTGCTGCGCTGGTTGCTGCGGAGGCACGAGACCCGGGGGCCGGTGCGCGACCGTGCCCTGCTGATGGCCGATGTGTTCCTGGAGGCACACCCGGAGGTCCGGCCGAACCACGTGCTGGCGGCCGCCTTCGTGCAGCAGCGGTCCCACGACCCGGACCGTACGGGACCGCTGGCGGAACGCGCGCTGGAGGAGCTGCGCGGCGACCCGGGTGCCGAGACGAACGCCCCGCTGCTGGCGGCGCTGCTCTCCCGGCGGGACGTCGAGGACCGGATCCTGGCCGAGGCCCTGGAGATGGCGAAGGCCCATCTGGCGTCGCATCCCCTGGCCTCCACCTCGAACGAGGTGCTGAAGTGGCTCCTCGTGCGGGAGGAGGTGTCGGGCCCGGACCACCGGCGGGCCCTGGCTTCGTCCGACCTGTGGCTGGCGGAGAACGCCCGGCATCCGCGTGCCGGGCACGTCCTGTCGGGCCTGATGCTGGACGACCGGGTCGACTCCGGGCGGTTGCGCGCCGCGGCCGCGCTGTCGGTGGACTGGCTGGAGCTGAACTGGCCGCGGCGGCCCGCCATCTGGGTCCTCACGGATCTGATGCACGCCGAGCGGAGGTCCCAACGCGACCAGGATCCGCAGGACCCCTTCCTGCCGGAGGAGCTGCGCTCCCGACTCGCGACGGTCACCTGCACGTGGCTGGTGCAGTGGGAGCGGGAGAACGTCACCCCGGACACCGCGGCCCGGGTGCTGCGGGCCACCCACCGCACCGCGGGCGGGCCCGCGCTGGCGCGCGCCCTGCTGCGCTGGACGGAGGAACACTCCGCTCAGAGCAAGGCGTTCCCGGCCTTGGGTGCCGTCCTGGCCGTGTCGGGGCCGGGTCTGCCGCTCGGTACGGAGGCCATCGGGCCCGCCATGAAATGGCTGCGCGCCCACCACCGGGCCCAGGACGCCACTGTGGTGCTCCAGGCGCTGCTGAAGCACAAGCAACTGGCCGGCGGCGAGGCACGGAAGGTCTACGCGTACGCGCTGTCCTGGCTGGAGCGCCACGGCCGACGGAACACCACCGCCCTGCACGTGGTCCGTTGGATGTTGTCGGCCTTCAAACGGGAGGCCCCCGACCCCGAGCAGCTGGCCGCCGCGGTGGACCACGTCATCACCCTCCTGGACAGGCTCCTGGCGAGCGACGGAACCCCCCGGCAGACGACCCCGACCACGGCCGAAGCCGACGGGGTGGACATCTTCGCCCTCCAGGTCCACCTGCCGATGCTGCGCGCGGCCCTGACGCTCCCGACGGATCCGGACCGGGCCTCGAAGCTCCGCGAGCGGGGGAAGCTGCTCCTGGCGGACGAGGACCTGCGGGGGCAGTGGGGGCTGCTCGTCCAATCCCTGCTGGGCCCCCGGGAGCTGCCCGGGGAGTTCGTGACGGAGGTGATCACGCAGTCGCTGGACTGGCTGGACACGGCGGCGGTCACGGAGCAGGCCGCGTACGCCCTCAAGGGCCTCGTCCGGCGGAAGGAGATCGGCGCGGGCTCCGAGGAGCACGTCCGCATGTGCGCCGCTGCCCGGGCCTGGCTGGGGGCGCAGCCCGAGCACCAGGAGACGGGCAGCCTGGTCGCCATGTTCCTGTCCCGTGAGGACATCGACGCGGAGACCGCGCGGGTGGCCGTGGCGGCGGGCACCGCCTGGCTGTCCACGTCCCCTCCCGTCGAGAAGGCCGGTCACCTCCTCGCCCGCCTGCTGCCGCTGGCGCCCCCGGACGACGACCGGGTGGTGGCCCACGCCCGGGAGGTCCTGCGCGAGGACCCGCCCTGGCCGTGGCGCTCGCTCGTCCTGGGCGGTCTGCTGCAGCGCCGCACCCTCTCCCCGGGCGAGAGCGCCTGGGCCCGGCAGGAGGCGCTGACGCTCGTCGCCGACCATCCGTACGAGCGGATCCCCGGCATCCTCATCCAGCGGCTCCTGGATCGGGACGACCTGACGGAGCAGGAGGAACGGGACGCCATGGAGCACGCCCGCGGGTGGTGGCACCACCACCACGAGCAGGCCTCCGCCCCGTACCTGGCCGAGGCGATGCTCGCCCGGCCCCAGTACCTCCGGCGGCGGTTGGGCAACCGTTCCTGGGAGCAGCGGATCGTGGACGACCTGGTGGGGTGGCTCGGGGCCGGCACCGGCGACGTGCCGAACGAGGTCCGGGGCTCCCTCCCCACGGCGGTCCGCCTGATCAAGGACAGGAGCTTGACGGCCCGCCAGAGGAGAGCGGTGGCGGAGCGGGCCGACCACTGGCTGACCGCGCGTCCGGGGGATCCGGACGCCGCGGAACTCGCCGGATGGGTGCTCGCCCTGCTGGAGGGCGTCGGCGGGCCCGGCCCGTTCGGATCCGGCCCCGGCGCGGACGCGGAGGTCATCGGCCGGCTCCGGGCGGTGGCCGAGGGGCCGCCTGGGGCACGGGCGGGGTGACCGGCGGGGGCGGGACGGCCGACGGGCCGTTCCCCCGCCCCCTGTCCGCGCCTACACGCCGGTGCGGCGGTGCAGCTCGCGGAGGTCGGCCGCGAAGTCGGCGCGGTCGGTGCCGTGGAAGCGGTCGAAGAACCAGTCGGGGACCCGGGCGTGCTTGAGGCGGGTCTGCAGGAGCACGTCCTGGACCTGGCGCGACAGCTCCAGGAGGGCGGGGTGGTGCGCCGGGTCGGAGCCGGCCGCGACGTACGCGTCGATCCGGTCGCTCAGCTCGCGGTGGGCGCGTTCCCGGGCCTCCACGGTGTCGCGCTGGGCGCGCTGGGTGTCGACGCCGAGCAGGAGGAGGCCGAGCGAGGGCACGAACCAGGTCGTCAGGACCTCGGACACGCTCATGCGCGCGGTGATCCCGACGAGCAGGCCGGTCAGGCACCAGACCGCCAGTCCGACCTGGATCGCGGTCGCGTAGCGGCTGCGGACCCGGACGCCCCAGCCGAGGCTCTGGAGTTGGCAGGCGAGGACGTCCAGTGGACGCGGCAGGGCGTCGATCTCGTAGTAGTCGTGGAGCTTGGCCTCGTCCCCGCGGTAGCGGCGGGAGAGCCGGGCCGTCTCGTGGGCCTCGGGCGGGGAGCCGGCGACGGCTCGGTTCCAGGGCAGCCCGAACAGTTCGGTGTCGAAGGCCTCCTGGATGAGGGCGGCCTTGCGGTGCCCGCGCTGGGACCACTCCCCCGCCCACAGGGCGTACGCGAGCGCCCACACCATGCCGAGGAGGCTGACGGCCGCGTTCGTGGCGGGGACGAGCAGGGCGAGGACGGCCCCGCCCGCGAGGACGGCGGAGGCCGTCAGGTGCAGGGCCACGAGCCGTTGGGCCTGCCGGTGCGAGGCGGCCGCCGCGCGCAGCATCGTGATCATGTCGGGTTCGTTCTGACGGACCTCTATCCCGCCCGGTGCCGGTGTCCCCACGTACTCCCCCTCGCCCGTGGCCCGTCCTACGGGGCCTCCCCTGCCCTGCCCGTTCCGTTCCGCCTCTGTTCTGTGTCCATCTCCGCGGGCGCCTACGCCTGCCCGGGGGCGCCGGCCGTCCGGGACCGGAGGCGGGTGCCGCGACGCCGGACGGCGCGGACGGAGCGCACCGCGTACGAGGCACCCCGAGCGGTCGTCGTCAGTGGGCCGTGATGGGATGCCGGGATGACCGATTGGCAGGAACTCAGCCACGCCTACGGCCCCGCCGGGGACGTACCCGCCCTGCTCGCGCGCATCGACGCCGAACGCGATCCGGAGCTCTGGAGCGAGCTGTGGTCCGCGCTCTGCCACCAGGGCAGCGTCTACTCCGCGAGCTTCGCGGCGCTCCCGTGGCTCGCGGACACCGCGGCGGTGGACGATCGCGAGCAGGCCGTCCAGGCCCTGTACCTCGCCGGCGCCGTCCTCGCGGGCACCGGTCAGGCGCACGGCGCCGGGGACGTCCGGGCCCGGTACGCGTCCGAGATCGCCACGCTGCTGACACTGGTGAACCGTCACCTCCGCACCGCGACCGGCGGCTCCGAGTACATCGACCTCCTGGAGTCCATGCTCGGCATCGAGGGCGTGCCGGGCTGGGGCGAGGAACTGGCCTGGGGCCTCGGGAACGAGGAGTACGAGATCGCCTGCCCCGGCTGCGAGTCGGACCTGTTCGTCGTGCTCGCCGAGGGCGGCTTCTTCACCAGCAGCGGGGAGTACTCCCTCCCGGACACCGACGCAGCCACGACCCGCCCGCTCCGCCCCGCGGCCCCGGCCGCGCTCGACGGCATCGGCCGCCGCCTCCACGACCTGGCGCTCTCGGACGGCCGGTCCGAGGTCGCCCACCTGCTGACCTACGTGTTCGGCGCCGCCACCTGCCCCGACTGCGACACCGACTTCGCCGTCCCGGACCGCATCGTGTCCGACCTCCTCCCCTGACCTCGCGACCACCCCGAACTCAACGGCAATTGTGAGCCGAACACCCACAGTTGATCGGTCTCCCCCGTCCGGCTAGATTCTCGCTGTTCGGGCCGGGGACGGGCGGCGAGCGCCGGGCATCGGTCCGGCCGCGCACGGGCTCCGGCCCACGGTCGTCGACGACAGCAACGGGGGAGCCACGGACATGAGTGGTGGTCACATCGGGAACGCCGGTACGCGGACGAGAAGGGCGCTGGGGGCCTGGTTGGCCTCCGGGCTCGTCACGGTGGGCGCCGGCCTGACCGCCGCGGCCCTGGCCGCGGCCCCGACCGTGTCGGCGGCGGCTCCGGACGGCACGCCTCCGGTGCGGACGGTCTCCTACAACGCCTGCGGCGCGTACGAGGCCAAGTGCCGGAGCGAACTGGCCCCGGCGGCCTGGGCGGAGGGCCTGCGGGGGCAGATCGTCGACTGGGACGCGGACGTGGTGGCGCTCCAGGAGATGTGCAAGGGCCAGTACGACCGGCTGCGGCTGCTGCTGCCCGGGTACACGGGCGTGTGGACCAGTACGCAGACCGCCGACGGCTGCGACAAGTGGGGCGACGACGAGAGCTTCGGGCAGGCGCTGCTCGTGCGCGCCCCGCAGTCCGAGGTCACCGGCATGTCGGCGGAGCTGACCCCGCCCGGGTTCGTCGGGGAGAAGCGGTCGGTGGTGTGCGCGAAGGCGCCCGTCGACGGCCGGACCGTCCTCGCCTGCGGGACGCACCTGCGGCGCGACAACGCCACCCTGAACGACACCCCGGCCCTGCTGGAGCGGATCGAGGGCTGGTCGAACGGCCTCCCGGTGATCCTGGCCGGGGACTTCAACGCCCGTCCCGACTACGCCCACATGGACCCGGTGTACGCGGGCCTGCCCGGCACCCTGTCCTTCGCCGAGGCGGACGGCACGGACCGGCGGTGGTTCACCGCGGCGTGCGAGACGGCGGCGGTGGCGGAGTGCCGGACCGGGGCCCCGACGACCGTGGACGTGGAGACGGGCACCAAGTACGTCTCGAAGTTCGACTTCACCTTCTTCACCCGGCAGGACTTCCGCGACCTGCGGAGCGAGACGGTGGAGACCGGCCTGACCAAGGCCAAGGACCACCTGCTGGTGCGGTCCGCCGCCGCCTTCCAGGAACGCGCCCGGGTCCCCGGCGACCTCACCGGTGACGCGCTGCCCGACCTGCTCGCCGTCCAGGAGGACGGCTCGCTGCGGCTCTACCCGGGCCTGGGCGACGGCCGTTTCGGCGCCCACCGGGTCATCGGGACCGGCTTCGCGGGCGCGGACGTCAGCCACCGCGGGGACTGGACCGGCGACGGCCGCGAGGACGTGGTCGCCCGGATCGGCGACGGCCTGTGGGTGTACCCGAACACCGGGCGGGGGCTGCTCGGCGAGCGGATCCCGATGGGCGGGCGGCCCACCGGCTGGTCCCACGCCACGCTGCTCGCCGTCGGCGACGTGGACGGCGACGGACAGCCCGACATGATCGGCCGCAGCGTCAACGGCCTGTACCTGCACCGCGGTACGGTCGGCACCAACCCGGCCCTGCCGCGGGACGCCGTGGTCCTGGGCGGCCCCGAGTGGCGGCCCGCCGACCTCCCGGAGATCCTCGCGCCCGGCGACGTGACCGGTGACGGCCGGGCCGACCTGTGGGCCCGCGCCGCCGATGGCGGGATCCTCCAGTACCCCTCCGCCGGGGCGGCCCTCCTGCCCGCGCCGACCACGCTCGGCACCGCCGACCGGACCGCCCACCCGCTCGCGGGCACGGTCGGCGACGCGGACCGCGACGGCCGCGCCGACCTGCTCCTGAC
Source organism: Streptomyces sp. NPDC097619 (assembly GCF_040302735.1). Lineage (NCBI taxonomy): Bacteria > Bacillati > Actinomycetota > Actinomycetes > Kitasatosporales > Streptomycetaceae > Streptomyces > Streptomyces sp. NPDC097619. Next base: position 43,094 of record NZ_JBEOSD010000012.1, read on the forward strand.
CACGGCCCCGCAGGGCGCGAACACCGGGAACCTCACCCTCCTGCCCGGCGACCCCGCCGGCACCGGCTTCCTCCCGCCCGTCACCATCGGCGAGGGCGGCTGGCAGTGGATCCGCTCCGCCCGCTGACCCACCCCACGCCCCGCACCCCTCCACCGGAGAAGGCCCGGAGAGCCCGCACCCGGGGGCCGGCAGAACTGTGACCGCGCCACTTCTGCCGGTGGAACTTCCTGGGGGCGGGCCCGGCCGGCGTGGTCGACTGGCTCTGCCGCAGGAGTGCCGGCCTGTGCGGGCGGTCAGTCCACCGCCCGCACACGGCGCCCCGCCCGGACCCTTCCGCGGTCCGGGACGTGCAGCGGCGCCCAGGGAACATCGAGCACAGCGAAAGGCAAGACCCTCATGAAGCAGAAGATCCTCATGCTCGCCGGTGCCGCGGCCATCGCCGGTGGCGTCCTCATCGCCGTCCCGGCCACGAGCCAGGCGTCCACCGGGGACCACGGGTCCGTGTCCACCCCCGCCCCGCAGGCGACCGTCGTCTTCAGCGACGAGCAGTCGGTGTCGGACCCGAACCTCGTCTCGCCGCTCGGCGAGTTCGGCACCGGCCGCAAGAACCCGCGCGCCTGACCCGACCCACGACCGTCCGACGGCCGGGGCCCCGACCAGGGGCCCCGGCCGTCGTCATGCCGCGTCGAGGCTGGCGAGCAGGGTCCGGGCCTCGGTGGTGCGGCGGTGGGACGGACCGAAGGCGGACAGGCAGGAGTCGTGGGCCGCGGCGGCCAGAGGGCGGGCTTCGGCGGCGCGCCCCAGGCCGAGGAGGGCGGCGGCCCTGGCCAGTTCGGGGGCGCCGGTTTCCGGGCGCCGCTGCTCCGGCGGCAGGAGCCGGTACAGCCGTTCCGCGTACTCCGCCTCGGCAAGGGCCTCCTCGTGGCGGTCCTGGCCCCGGAGGGCGCGGGCCAGCCCGAGGCGCAGGACCAGGGTGAAACGGTCCGGCCCGGGATGGGCTGCCAGCGCTTCCCGCGCGACGGCCTCCGCCTCCGGATGCCGGCCGAGCGCGCAGAGGGCGTAGATCCGCCCGCTGCGGGCGGCGGTGGCGACGAGCGGCAGGTCCGGGTCCGTACCGTCGGCGGCGGTCCGGGCGACGGCCGCGCACTCCGCCTCGGCCTCGGCGTGCCGGTCGAGGGAAGCGAGCGCCTGGGCGCGGTCCGAGCGCAGCTTCAGGGTCTGCGGGTGTGCGGTACCGAAGGTCTCCCCGAAGACCGGCAGGGCCGTGTCGTAGGTGGAGACGGCCTCGGCATGGCGCCCCTGGGCCCCCGCGGCGAGCGCGGCGATCCCCAGCGCGAGGGCCGCGTGGGGATCGCCCGCGTTCCGACGGGACCCGGACGCGGCGACGGCACGCGCCTCGCGCTCGGCCTCGACGTAACTCCCCGACCGGTACAGCTCCGCCGCCCGAGCCACCCTCTCCTCCGTCCGCCCCACCCCGCGCCGGCCACCCCACCCGAAGATCTTCATCCCCCGAGCCTACGGACCCGGCCCGGCCTCACCCGGCCCGGGGCTGACCCGTGCCGCGTCCCGCCCTCGGGAGCACGCCGTGGCGCGCGCCGTGGCACGTGCCATCCTGAACCCGTGCTCCTGAACGATGCCGACCACAGGGTCGAGCTGCGCCCGCTCCGCTATCAGTTCGCGACGGTCCGCGGCGACGCGTACGACGACAACTGGCTGGTCATCGGCGGCACGGTGAGCACTCCGGAGGGAACGTGGTCCTTCGACGATCCCTGCCTGCTCACCGATGAGGCCCGCCGGGTGGCCGCATGGCTGCGCGCCGTGGCCGCCGGCACCGTGGCCGTCACCGACGCGTCCGAGGGCGAGCTCTCGCCGGACACCTGGTTCATCGAGCCGGTCCTGGCGTTCAGCCTCGCCGCGCGGAGCGAGGACGGGGCGCGGATCGTGCGCGTGCACCTGTCCTTGGAGGCGGCGCCCCCGTGGCACCGGGGCGAGGACGGGCCCGACATCCACCAGTACGCCGTGGAGATCAGGACGGACACCGAGGCACTGCTCCTCGCGGCCGACACGTGGGACCTCGCCCTGGCCGCCTTCCCGCCCCGCTGAAAGCCGCGCTGAGAGGCCGCGCTGAGACTGTCCTGCTCAGCGTGCCCTGGTGAGAACGGCCCCCGGGGCGGGCTCCCGGCCGGTGGGGACGGGAGCCCGCTGGGTGGTGGGCGTCAGCCGGGCGGGCCCTTCGGCCCGGGGCGTGGGTCCCGGCCGTCCGCCTCCCCGGTCAGGTGGTGCAGAACTCGGCGGCGAGGAGGCCGTTCAGGCTGTACAGCTCCCACTTGGGCCAGTCGCCGTTGTAGTTGAGCGCGAGGGCGTGCGAGCCGTCCTCGGTGGCGTAGAGGTAGCTGAAGGAGCCGAACGCGGCGCCGTTGTGGCCGTACAGCCTGACCTCGCGGTCGTCGGCGCAGGTCAGGGTACGGCGGACCAGGCCCAGGCCGACGTCGGCGCGGATGGACTTCCACGGCTGGTCGGCGTACCAGTGGCCCGCCGCGGCCGTGTCCCCGGTGTTCGCGGTGCTGATGCGCGGATTGACGACGCACTCGGGCCAGGCGAGCTGCGGATCGCAGGAGATGCCGGGCACGCCGGGGCCGGGGGTGCCGACCACGTTGGCGTTGAGGAGTTCCCGCATGTCGGTGAGCTGTCGCGGCGGCAGCAGGGTGCCGCCGAGCAGGGCCCGGATGAAGGTGACCAGGTCTCCGGTGGTGGAGACGACGGCTCCAGCGGCGCCCCCGATGGAGGGGTTCCAGTCGGCCGCGGGCCGGGAGAGGTGGCCGAGGGCGCCCCGGGGCTGGAGGTAGTTGGTGAAGAAGGCGTCGTGCGGGCCGGGCAGCACGGGGTCCGAGCCGGGCAGAACGGTGCGGCTCAGACCCAGCGGCCGGATGATCCGGCGGCCGATCTCCTCGGCCCACGGCTGCCCGGTCACCTTCTCGACGACCATGCCCAGCAGGATGTAGTTGGTGTTGCTGTACTCCATGCCCCGGCCGGGCGCGAACTGCGGTCCGTGGTTGGCGCCTTCGTCAACGAGTCGCTGCGGGGTGTAGTCGGGCAGAGCGGGAAAGGCCGGTCCTGCCTCGGCCAGGAAGCTCGTGTCGCGGAGGTAGTTGAAGACGCCGCTGGAGTGGGTCAGCAGGTCCCGGACGGTGATCGGCGCCTTGCCCGGTCCGGGCGGGTCGAAGCAGGTCCAGGTGTACGGGTTGCAGCCCTGGGTGGCGTTCGCCTTCAGGACGGGCCCGAGCAGGCCGAACACGTCGTCGCTGAGCTTCAGCCTTCCCTCGGCGACGAGTTGCAGCACGGTCGTGGCCACGAACAGCTTGGTGATGGAGCCCGCTCGGTAGGGCCGGTCGGGGTCGCGGTCGGGCGCGCCGGCGTCCGAGCGCGCCGTACCGGTCCAGTCGACGCCGTCGCGGTGCACCCGGGCGATGATCCCGGGGATCCCGTCCCCGCCCCGGGCGGTACCCGCCTCGGCCGCCATGGCAGCCAGCAGCTCCTCGTGCCCGGCGCCGCTGCCGGTGGTGTTCGTGCGGGTGGCGCCCGCGTCCGGTGGGGCCGCGGTCGCGGCGCCCGGTAGGGCCAGAGCCAGGGTCAGGGCCAGGGCGAAGGCCGAGGCGCGTGCCGCCGTTGCGGCGATCGCATTCCGTCGGGCCCTCGTCCGGCACGTATCCGTCGACCTCATGTGTCCCCCAGTGGTGTGCGTTCCGTCCCGTAGCCCCGTCGACCAGCGACGCCGACCGTCGGTGTCGGTCATCGGTGTCGGTCATCGGTGTCGACACCTGGTGCACGGGGCGGCCGCAATGTACGGAGCGAAGCAGCAGATGGGAAGGGCGGGTGCGGCGGGAGTGGGAGCGGGGAAGGGGACGGGGACGGGCGGGGATCGGTCAGGGGTGGTCACGCACCGGGTGGGCCCTGCGGTGGGGCGCTCAGGACTCCGATCGCGTCCACTCCAGCAGCCGTTCCGCGGGCCAGGTGTTGACGATCCGTTCCTCCGGCACCTCGCATTCCTCGGCCCGGGCGCAGCCCAGGATCTGCCAGGCGAGCTGGCCGGGGGCGTGCGCGTCGGTGTCCAGGGCGAACAGGGTGCCCGCGTCGACGGCCCGGCGCAGGAGGCGGCGGGGCGGGTCGGAGCGCTCGGGGCGGCTGTTGATCTCCACGGCGGTGCCCGACTCGGCGCAGGCCGCGAAGACCTCGTCCGCGTCGAACTCCGACTCGGGGCGGCCCCGTCCGGTGATCAGGCGGCCGGTGCAGTGTCCGAGGACGTCGGCGTGTGGATTCCGGACGGCGGCCACCATGCGGCGGGTCATGGCGCGGCGGTCCATCCTCAGCTTGGAGTGGACCGACACCACGACCAGGTCGAGGCGGGCCAGGAGTTCCGGTTCCTGGTCGAGGGTGCCGTCGTCGAGGATGTCGCACTCGATGCCGGTGAGGAGTCGGAACGGCGCCCAGGTCTCGTTGAGTTCCTCGACCACGGCGAGTTGTTCGCGGAGGCGGTCGGGGGAGAGTCCGCGGGCCACGGTGAGCCGCGGCGAGTGGTCGGTGAGGACCGCCCACTCGTGGCCCAGCTCGGCCGCCGCCCGTCCCATCTCCTCGATGGTGGCGCCACCGTCGGACCAGTCGGAGTGCAGGTGGCAGTCGCCGCGGAGGGCCGCCCGGAGGGTTTCGCCCCGGCCGTCCGAGGTCAGCCCGGCGTCGGCCTCCTCCTCCAGGTGGCTGAGGTAGTCGGGGATGCGGCCGGCGAGGGCTTCGGCGACCACGGCCGCCGTCTTCGGTCCGATGCCCTTCACGGCCTCCAGGGTTCCCTCGCGCGCCCGCCGCTCGGTCTCGCCCGGCTCCATCTCCGTGATCCGGGCGGCCGCGGTCCGGAAGGCCTGCACCCGGTAGGTGGGCGCCTGCGCCCGCTCCAACAGGAAGGCGATCCGCCGCAGCGCGGCCACGGGGTCCATCGACGTCACACCTCCGTCCCGACGAAGGCCCGGGGCGGGCCACAGCCCGGTTCCGGACCCGGCCGCGTCCCCGGCCGGCGGCCACGCCTCCGCTCACGAGCGGCCGTACTCCAGGGTGTCACCGACGGTTGCGGGCTGCATCCGGATGCGGCGCGGGGCCGGTGCCGGCCGCAGCGGCCGGCCGCTGCGGCTCCGCTTCCTACCGCTCCGTTCCGTCGGCCTCGGCCCGGGCTCGGGCCACACGGGCGGGGTCGGCGGCCGGACCCGCACCCGTGCCCGTACGAGAGGCCACGCCAGGGGGCCGGCCGTGCTCGTCGACCATCGCACCCTCGTCCGCGAGGAGCGCACGGGGTGACGGGGCTTGTTCCGGGCCGCCCTGCTCTCCCCGGTCCTCCTCGACGTTTTCGTTCGCGTCAGCGGGCTCGTCCTTCTTCGCCTCTGCCTTCTCCTCTGCCATGCGTGGCGTCTGCCCGGCCCGGCGTCGAGCAAGCGCGGACCCGATCGCGGACCGCGAACCGGTGTTCCGACGGGACTCCCGGGGCTAGGCTGCCCGTGGCGGGTCCCCTGCATCGGCCACCGCTCCCCCGCTCCTCCCGTTCCCCCGCTCCCCCCGTCACGGTCGTCCCGGAGGCCCCATGCACACGACCCCCGAGCGCGGACCGCGAGCGGACGAGGACACGGGAGAACACGAGCGCGAGCACGAGGACGAGCCCGGCGCGGGACCGGACGTCCTGCCCCGCGTCGGCGCGGGAGGAGGCGAGCCCGCCTGCCTCCTGCACCTCGTCTGCGAGGAATGCGGAGCCTTGGACCCGGACCGCGCCGGCAAGGTCTGCGCCCGCTGCGGCACCCCACTCCCGGACGGAACCACCCCACACACACCCTGATGGATCCCACCCGACCCCGCCCCGTACGGCATCCGGGTGACGTCGGGCGGCCGGCCGGGGGTCGGGGTGGGCGTGTCCTGGGCGGGAGGCGGGGCGTTGTGCTGCGTGCCGGGGCCGTACGCGCGCCGGCTGAGGAGATGCACATGCGCACGCCGTACCGTACCGCCGCCCTCGCCGCCGCTCTGGCCGTGGCCGCCGTCCTGCCCGTCGCTTCCGCGAGCTCGGCGGCGGAGGGCACCGGAACCGACACCTACTGCCCCGCCGGGGACCCCGCCTCGCTGGTCGGCTCCGTGGCGACGCCCGTGGACCACGGGATCCGGGTGTGGAACTTCACCGGCCGCGAGGTCGGCATCAGCGGCAACCTGCGGGCCCACGGGCAGACCGACATGACCACGGGCGACTTCGACCCGAACCGGCTCACGCTGGTGACCCAGGACACCCCGCGCCACGGCGAGCCGACGATCATCACCCGCGCCTACTGCGGCTGACCGCTCCCGTCCCGACAGCCGCCCGACCTCCCTCCGCGGATCGGTCGGCGGCCACCGGCCCGGACCCGCCCGCTCCGTCCGGGCGGGTCCATCGACGGCTCCGTGTCGCGGAGGGAACCGGTCAATCGACGGAGTAACCGGTCAGTCGACGATCGGACTGCGGTGTTCGACGAGGACCACATCGCGCCAGACGCCGTGGTGGCGGCCGATGCGTTCACGGGTGCCCACGACACGGAAGCCCGCACTCCGGTGCAGGGCGAGGCTCGCGGTGTTCTCCGGGAAGATGCCGGACTGGACGGTCCAGATCCCGGCCGCCACGGTGGAGTCGAGCAGAGCGGCCAGGAGTGCGCGGCCGACGCCCCGGCCCCGGGCGTCAGGATGGACGTATACGGAGTGCTCGACGACTCCCGCGTACACGCAGCGGTCGGATACGGGTACCACCGCGGCCCAGCCGAGCACCCGGTCCCCGTCCAGGGCCGTGAGCCGGTGGTCCGGCAGCTTGGCGGCGTCGAACTCCCGCCAGCCCGGGGCCGTGGTCTCGAAGGTGGCGTCGCCCTCGTCGATGCCCGACCGGTAGATGGCGAGCACCTGTTCGGCGTGCTCCGGCAGCATGGGTGCGATGCGGTGGGCGGGGTCGGTGCTTGCGGCCGTCATTCCGTCGGGCCGATGCCGAGTTCGGCGAGGAGGCCGCGGACGCGGGACTCGATCGCGTCGCGGATGGGGCGGACGGCGGCGACGCCCTGACCTGCGGGGTCGTCGAGCCGCCAGTCCAGGTAGCGCTTGCCGGGGAAGTACGGGCAGGCGTCGCCGCAGCCCATGGTGATGACCACGTCCGAGGTCCGGACGGCCTCCGTGGTGAGGATCTTGGGCGTTTCGGCGGAGATGTCGATGCCCACTTCCGCCATGGCCTCGGCGACCGCCGGGTTCACCGTGTCCGCCGGGGCGGAGCCGGCCGAGTGGACCTCCACGCGGTCACCGCCGAGGCGCGCGAGGTAGGCGGCGGCCATCTGGGAGCGACCGGCGTTGTGCACGCACACGAACAGCACGGAGGGGACGGAGGGCATGGACGCACCCGCGGGGGCGGCGGTGGCGGCGGAACGGGGTTCCGGGGGCGGGGTGTTCATCGGTGCGAGGTGTTTCCTTCGGTGGGGCCGGGGACGGCGGCGGATGTGTGGGCGGGGCCTCGGGACGGGTGCGGCACGGCCGGCGAGGGCCGCGACGCTCCCCCGTCGGCCGGTACCCGTTCGGGGTCGGAATCCACGACCGGATCCACGACCGGGTACGGGTCCGAACCCGGGACCGAGCCCGGAACCGAGTCCGGAACCGGAACCGGGACCGAGTCCGGACCCGGGCACCCGAAGCAGAGCGTGGTCAGGCCCACTCCGGCGGCCGCGCCGAGCAGTTGGGCGAGGAGGAAGGGCGGTACGGAGGCCGGAGCGATCCCCGCGTAGGTGTCCGTGAAGGCGCGTCCGACGGTCACCGCCGGGTTGGCGAACGAGGTCGAGGACGTGAACCAGTAGGCGGCGCCGATGTACGCGGCGACGAGCGGCGGGGCGAGGTGGGTGCGGCCGGTGCGCACCAGGCCGAGGACCAGCCAGACGAGGCCCGCCGTGGCCACGAGCTCGCCCAGCCAGAGCTGCCCGGAGGAGCGTTCGTGGGTGGAGAGGCGGAGCAGCGGTGCGCCGAACATCGCGTCGGCGAGGAGGGCGCCCGCGATCGCCCCGACCGTCTGGGCTCCGAGGTACGCGGCGACTTCGCGCGCGGTGGGGCCGTCCGGGGCGCTGCGGTGGTGAGGACCGGGGGCTCGGCGCCCTCGGCGGTCGGTGGCCCAGGCGGCGAGGGTGACGGCCGGGTTGAAGTGGGCCCCCGAGACGGGGCCGAGGAGGGCGATGAGCACGCCGAGCCCGAAGACGGTGCCGAGCGAGGCGGCCAGCAGCCTGACCCCGCCGTCGGACGACAGTCCGGTGGCCTGGATCCCGGCTCCGACGACCACCGCGACCAGCGCGGCCGTCCCCAGCCCTTCCACGAGCGCGCGGCGCCCGAGGGACACGGGCCCGCTCACGCCGGAACCCCCTCCTCCAGGAGGCCCCGACCCCCCGCGACGTCCCCGTCCCCCGCCGCGTCACCCTCCCGCTCGGCGTCACCCTCCCGCTCGGCGTCACCGGCCCTCGCGCCGCCGTGATCTCCGGTGACCCCGTGATCTCCGGTGACCCCGCCCGTCCCCGCCGCGCGCGGGACCCGGAGGAGGTCGGAGAGCCGGGTCAGGGCTTCCGGGAGCGCCCGGTAGTACACCCAGGTCCCGCGCCGCTCCGAGTCCACGAGTCCCGCCTCCCGGAGCACCTTGAGGTGGTGGGAGATGGTGGGCTGGGAGAGGTCGAAGGGGCCGGTGAGGTCGCACACGCAGGCTTCGCCGCCCTCGTGGGAGGCGATCAGCGACAGCAGTCGCAGCCGCACCGGGTCGGACAGCGCCTTGAACATCCGCGAGAGCCCGCCGGCCGCCTCCGCGTCCAGAGGTTCCCGGACCAGCGGCAGCGTGCGGCACCCCGCCCGCCCGGGATCCCCCGCCCCGCGTCCGGTCCCGCCCTCGGGCCCGATCCCGGTCCCGACGCCGTCCGCGCCCGTTCCCCCGCACCCGTCCTGATCCAGGACCGGCAACAACCCCAACTGTTTCGACATTCTTCAATATTGACAGCTGTCGATGCCCCTGCCAAGGTCTCCCCCATCAACATTGCATCGACATCCATCGATACAGAAGGCCGGCAGCCGGGCCACACCCGCGCGCCGGGCCTTCGAGGGGAGACCGCCATGTCCCGTGTCCAGCTCGCCCTGCGCGTCGCCGATCTCGAAGCCTCCGTCGACTTCTACACCCGCCTGTTCGGCACCGGACCCGCGAAGCGGCGCGAGGGGTACGCCAACTTCGCCGTCGTCGAGCCCCCGCTCAAGCTCGTCCTGATCCAGGGCGAGCCCGGCGAGGACACCCGCCTGGACCACCTCGGCGTCGAGGTGGCCACCGGCGCGGAGGTCACGGAGGCCACGGCCCGACTGCGGGACGCGGGCCTCGCCACCGCGGAGGAGGCCGACACCTCCTGCTGCTACGCCCTCCAGGACAAGGTGTGGGTCACCGGCCCGGGGAAGGAGCCCTGGGAGGTGTACGTCGTCAAGGCCGATGCCGACACCCTCACGAAGGCCGCCCCCGCGGCGGAGGACCGCTGCTGCCCGGCCCCCGGCACGGGCGGCACCGCCTGACGCCCCTTCAAAGAGGGTGGCGACATTCCGGTCCGTTCCGGTCGAACGGCAGGCAATATGTTCGGCGCACCTGCTTGACGACATGGGGGAGAACGTCAACGTGAAGAGAAGCATCGCCGTCTGCGCCGCCGCGTCCGTGCTGGCCGGGCTCGTGGCGGTGGTGGCGCCCGCCGCCACCGCCGCGGCGGCCGAGTCGGCCGCCTGCACCCCGAAGGTCAACGTCATGGGGACCGTCGCGGACGCGACCCCGGGTAGCCACGACACCGACGCCGTACTGGCACTGGGCGCGCCGAAGTTCGCCGCCGGCCGGTCGGCGGGGAAGCCGGTGTACTGGACCGGCACGACGGTCCACCGGATTCCGCTGCCCGGCCCGCAGGACACCGGCGCGGTCCTGGCGGTGAACACCAAGAACCTGATGGTGGGCCAGTTCCGCTCCGCTGTCGACAACAAGCTGCGGGGCTTCAGCTACAAGGCCGGGGACCCGGCGGTGAAGGTCCTGCCGGAGGCGTACTGGCAGCGGTACGACATCGACGTCAACAACTCCGGCGCGATCGTCATGACCGACGCGGACGGCGTGGGCATCGTCTGGAAGGGCGGCAAGGTCACGCGCCGGCTCGCGCTGCCGGCGGACTCCGGTCCGGGCACCAGGCTGATCACCGTCGTCTCCATCAACAACCGGGGCGACATCGTGGGCGTCGCCGAGCAGGACCACGAGGTCCCCGAGACCGGTGAGCACATCCTGCGCAGCTACCCGGTGCTGTGGCCGGCCGGCGGCGGACCCGCCCGGGAACTGCCCTCCTGGGCCCGCGGCTGGACCACCATGGAGACCCAGGACCTCGACGAGTCCGGCCGCGTCGTCGGCTACGCCTGGAACGGCCCGGCGTACCGGTACTACTCCTCGTACCAGGCCACCCCGGACACTCCCGGCATCGACCCCGGCACGCTGGGCACCTTCCCCTACGGGACGCTCCAGGCGATCAGCCCGACGACGAACGTGAGCGTCGGCACCGCCAAGTACCACCCCGAGGAGACGGTCCTGCCGGACCAGGCGCAGTACTGGCCCGGCTTCGGGCCGATGCTGGCGCTGCCCCGCCTCTCCCCGAACGGCGCCTCGGGCGCCGAGGCGGTCTCCGACAGCGACCGGGTGGGCGGGTACGCCGTGAACGCGAAGGGCGTGCGCAAGCCCACCGTGTGGACCTGCGCGAGCGCGCAGGCGTACCTCCCCCAGTAGGCGACAGGGCGGGGCGCCTCCCTGTCCCGCCCCTTCCCGTCCCTCCCTGTCCCGCCCAGGAACGACGAAGACCTCCGGGGCGGCGGGGAGTCAGGGGGTCCCCACCGCGCCGGAGGTCCACGAGGGCTCCGCACCGACCAACGGTCAGAGGCGGCACCACTTCACCGGGTTGAGGTTCTTGACGTAGCGGGCGGCGACCCAGTGCTCCCCGTACTCCCCGCGGGAGTCGGACATGTCCTCGCGGCCGGGGCGCTCGTCGTCACGGCCGTCGATGCCGATCGGGTACTCGTCGCGCTCGTCGTTGCCGTTGCTGCGGCGGTCCTCCAGGAGGTACCAGATGTCGTTGCCGCGGACGTCCTGGCCGCGCTCCTTGCACTCGATGGCCAGCTTCTCCTGCGGGTGCACCTTGCCGACGGCCCGGCCGTTGGTGCTGGGGCGGCTGCGCACGGTCAGCGGGCCGTTGGAGACGACCACGCCGCGGGCGTAACGGGCCTGGCCGTACTCGCCGGCGCCGGGGCGCTCCGCGTCCTCGTTGTCCCGCGCGACGGACTGCGGGCCGTCGCGGTGCGGACCGTCCACGGCCACGGCGGCCGTGGACCCGGCCAGGCCGAGCACCAGACTTCCGGTGACGAGGGCGAGGATGGTCCTGGTGGGCTTCAGCATGAGCCGGCTCCTCTGTGCAGACACACCGCCGTACCGCGACCTGCGGCGCGGAGGACAACCAAGCGGCTGCCACGGATGACTATGACCACGTCAAGCCCGACCGCCCGGCTGGCGCACCACCGCTTAGCCCGAAATGCCCAATCCCGACCACTCCGGCCCGCCGATCGCGCCCGGGAGGGCGACGGCCCCCGCCGCCGCTTCTCCCCCTCCCCGCCCTTCCTCCGCCGCCTCCCCGACGCGGTGTCAGCCGCGCAGGTCGCGTACCGGGGTGCCGGGGGCGAAGTGTTCGACCGCGGCGGCCAGTCGTCGCTCGTCGAGCCGCCAGCCGGAGACCGCCCGCGAGGACATGGCGACGTCGGCGGAGACCGGCACCAGCGCGGCGAGGACCGCCCGCGCCTTCGGCCCGTCCCCCGGCAGGGCGGGGGAACCCGGGCGGCGGGTGACACCGACGTACGGGAGCTTGGCGCCGACCGCGTCCTGCCGCCAGAGCACGAGTCCGGTGACGTCCGCCCAGGGCACGAGCGCGCTGGTGGCGGCGTACCGGGCGGGGCTGCCGCCGAGCAGGACACCGACCGCGTCCACCCGGAAGGCGACCCTCCGGCTCAGCGCGCTGTACGCCATGAGCACGCCTCCCCCGCCGAACAGCGGGAGGCCGATCACGCGCGCGAACAGGGGGATCGTGTCGAGGAGGAGCAGGGCGACGGTGAAGACGGCGCAGATGGCCACGACGCCGACGGTCCTGAGGTCCCAGCCGTAGCGCGCTTCGTACACCGGCCCGGACCCGGGCGGGGACGGGCCGTCGGACGGGGGCGAGGACGGCGGCACGGACGGGGGTACGGATTCGGTCATGGCTGGATCATGACAACCGACAGGGCGGACGGGAAGCCCCGCGGCCGGGCCTCCTCGGCCCCCTCGATCTCCTGGATCCCCCCTCGATCCCCCGTGGCGCGACCGGAGCCGGTCAGACCAGGCGGAACGCCAGGCAGACCAGCGGGGTGTCCTCGGTCACCGGAGTACCGACCGAGGTCCAGAACCTCGCATGGCCGGCCCGCCACGCGTCGAGGTCGGCATCGCCCTCGCCCTCCGCCTCGGCGTGTGCCCAGGTCACCTCGGCGAAGGTGCTGAGCGTGATGTCCGTGATCTCGACCGTGGCCAGGGCGGCGCCCTCGTCGTCCAGCAGGGCGAGCCGTTCGCCCACGTACTCCAGGCCCTCGGTCTCGGTCCGGTACTCGTCGAGGAGGCCCGTCGTGGCCCGCTTCTTCCCCGCCAGGACCAGTCCGTTGAGGCGGGAGCGCAGCTCGCCGGGGGTGCCGAGTTCCAGTCCGCGCATGCCGTTCACACGTGGCCACATCGTCGTGTCCCTCTCTGTTCCGGGTGCCCCGCCGTTCGGGGCGCCCGCGGCGACGAGGGTAGCCGGGGGCGCGCGGGGCGGGGAGGGAATTATCGGGTGGAACCGACCCCCGGCCCGAACCCCGGCCCGACCCCTCAGTCGGCGGAGCCTCGGTGCAGGAGGGTCACCCGGGCGCGGGGCAGGCGGACGAGCACGGTCGGGTCGACGTCGAGGGTGCGGTCCGCGGTGCCCGCGCCGCAGTAGACGGCCCCGGCCGTCTCCGCGACGGCGGTGTCGATCAGGCAGGGCACACCGGGACGGTGGCTGACCGGGGGCACACCGCCGGGCACCAGCCCTTCCCTCTCCAGCAGTTCGGGGCCCGCCGGGCTCAATCCGGAGCGGGCGGTGCCGACCACGTGGGCCAGGAGGCCGTAGTCGAGGCGGTCCGCGGCGCGCAGCACCACGAGCAGGAGCGGGGTGTCGGGGGTGGAGAAGGCGAGGGTCTTGACGGCGCGTTCCCAGGGGAAGGGGAGGGCCTGACGTTCGGCCACGGTGTGGGCGGGCGCGTGCTCGTGGAGGGTGTACGGACCACCGTCGGCCTCCAGCACCGCCCGCCACCCCGCGCCGGGCTCACCGGCCGAGGGATCGCGGCCCTCGTCGTGGGCGTAGCCGCGGTCGTGGTGCTGGTCGTGGTCGCGATCGTGATCGTGGTCGCGGACATGGTCGGAGTGCACGGGAGGCCCTTCCTCGTTCCCCGCTCGGCCGGTCGGTCACGGGGTCGAGGACGAGCGTGTCCCGGCCGCCCGCGCCCGATCAACTGATTGTGCAATCCTGCAATCGTGATCACGCTGCGCTTCTCGGAGACGGCCGCCGAGGACCTCTCCTTCTCGGTTTCGCCCCTGCTCGAAGCCGCCCACTCCTGGCACGTCCTGACCGCTCCGGGCCATCACGCGCTGCACGTGCCGTGGGTCCGGCGCTGCCGCCGGCTGCCCGCGGCGCTGCGCCGCCGGATCCGGACGTACGGCTTCGTGGTCGCGGACTACGTGCCGGCCTTCTTCGAGTGCCGGGCGGACGACCACGACGCGGACTTCCCCGCCATGCTGGCCTCGGTGCGGGCCCTGCCCGCCGAGCGGGTGGCCGTCGAGCTGGCCCGGACCCTCGTGGACACCACCCGGTTCGAGGGGGCCGAACTGCTCGGGGACCCGACCGCCCGGGACGCCGCGCTGGCCGGGTTGCGGGACTCCGACGAGGCGCGGGCGGCACGGCTCGCGGAGGTCCTGACCGATCCGACGGCGGTGCTCGCGGAGGCACTGGCGGTACTGGAGGACTACTGGGAGGCCGCCTTCGCCGAGGAGTGGCGGCGGATCGAACCGGGGCTGTACGAGGCGATCGCGCGCGCCGGGCAGCGGATCGCGCACCAGGGCGTGCTGCCCATGCTGCGGGCCCTGGTGCCGCACGTCCGGATCGACCCGGCCCGCCGGACCCTGTACCTGGACCGGCCGCACGACCACGAGCTGTCCGTCACCCCGGCCCGTCCCGTGACGTTCACGGCGAGCCACTACGTGTGGCCGCACGTCCGCGTCACCTGCGACGCGCCCTGGCCCCTGCGGATCACCTACCCGGCCTTGCCGCCGACGCCGTCGGCACCCGCGCCCGCGGACCGGCAGGAGCTGTTGGCCACGCTCCGCGCCCTGGCGGCCGAGCCGCGCCTGCAGATCGCCGCCTGCCTGGCGGAACGCAGCCGCAGTACGCAGGAGCTGGCCACGGAGCTGGGGCTGTCCCCGTCGGTGGTCTCCCGCCACCTCCAACAGATGGCGCGGGCGGGGCTCGCGCGGACGCGTCGGGACGGGTACTACGTCCTCTACGCGCTCGACCCGGCCGGACTGGAGCGGGTCGCCGCAGCGGTCTCCGGCCTCGCGGAGACCGCTGCCACCGTGGACACCTCGGAGGCGACCGTGTGAACGGAGGGCCCCGGAAGGACGGCGGAGGACCCCGGAACAGCAAGGGGCCCCGACCTGGCCCGGGGGGGGTGAGCCTGGTCGGGGCCGGGCCCCGGCCGCCGGGGGGGGGAGGGCGGGCGGGGCGTCTGAGGGGTGGGGCGTCCGGAGCGGTCTCCCCAGGAGACCGGTTCATAAGGCTCCGGCTGCACGATCATCGCACGCCGTTGCCCGCCCGGACCCCCCGGGACACGATTCCTTCGCATCCACCGCTATGTGAATGCTCAACCAACCTAACACGTTCCCGCTCAGCGCCCCTTCCCACCCCCGCCGACCGCACACCCATTCGCCGTGGCCCGCCGCGCGCGTCGCCGCCCACGGACCCGCCGGCGGTCCTCCCCCTCCCACCCCACGGAGCCCACGGAACTCACCGGAGGGGGTGCCGGTACTCGGGTGGGATCTGAGTATCCGCACTCTGCTCGCGGGAACGCGGGCGGCGGAGGATCAAGGCATGACGAACGGGTTCGAGGGATCTCAAGGAACGCGCGGGCGGGTCGCCGGGCAGGTGGCGGCGGCCGGGGCCGTGGCGCTGGTGGCGGCTCTGGCATGGGCCGGATGGCTGGGCTGGGACGGGGAGCGGGACGTACACCCGGACGGGTCGGTGAGCGGTCCGTACGAGGTCTGGCAGGTGCTCGGGCTGGTCCTGACCCTGCTGGTGCCGGTGTGCGGGGCGGTCTTCCGCAGGTACGCGATCGCGGCCGTGTTCGGCACGGCGGTCGGGCTGGCCTCGGCCGCGGCGTACGACTGGTCCGACGACGCGAGCGGCCTCTACATGCTCGGGGCCGGGCTGGTGCTCTACGGCAGCCTGGCCGTCACGGGCGTCCTCGCGGCGGTACTCGCGGCCCTGATGCGGCGCGGCGGCGCGGGGCACCCGGCCCGCTGACCCGGCACGGGGGCGGGCGACCACGGGAGCGGGCCGGGCCCCCTGTGTCGGGGCGGCTCCGGCCCCTGTCCGTACGGGTCCGCCCCTGTCCGGATCGCCCGGCGCGGGCCCGGCGCCTAGGCTACGACTGGGTGCGGCCCGGGACGGTCCGGGCCGGTGCGGCGGCCGGAAGGGGCGGCCGTGTTCCCGGCCGCCCGGTGCAGGTTCCGGGCGTGGTCGTGGCGCCCGCCGCATGCGGTCGGTGAGGAGCGCAGGACGATGGACATCAAGCTGGAGCTGGTCGCGGTACCCGTGACGGACGTGGACCGGGCGAAGGCCTTCTACGAGCAGGTCGGTTTCAACGCCGACCACGACGTCACGGTGAGCGAGGACATCCGCTTCGTCCAGCTGACCCCGCCGGGCTCGGCCTGTTCGATCGCCCTGGGCAAGGGGCTGACGAAGATGGCCCCCGGATCCCTCGACAACATGCAGGTCGTGGTCGCGGACATCGAGGCGGCGCACGCCGAGTTGACCTCGCGGGGCATCGAGGTCAGCCCGATCGACGACCAGCCGTGGGGCTCCTTCGTGTACTTCGCGGACCCGGACGGCAACGGCTGGGCGGTCCAGCAGATCACCCCGCGCAAGGCCCCCGAAGCCTGACCCCACACGCCCGCGTCCACGCGCCCCCCGTCCAGACTCCCCCGGCCACGCGCTCCGACTCCGACGCTTGACGCTTGACGCCGACGATCCTCAGGAGGGGCGTGTCCGGCGGACCCGCTCGACCCGGTCGCCCCCTCGGCCCGGGGCGGCGGGACGGGCGCGGGCTTCGGCCGGTCGGCGCACCTCGGGCGGGCCGGGGCGGGTGGCCGGGTGTCCCGGGGGTTAGCGTGGCGCCATGAGCGCCGATCCACCGGCCGTGCCCACGGCGGCCTGCCCGGAGTGCAACCGACTGATCCAGAACGCCGGGCAGGGCGAGCCCCCGCGGCGGGACGCGCCCCCGGGGTGGGTGCCGCCGACCCTGCGGGCGCTGGCCCGTCACCTGGCCAACCGTCACCTGGAGCTCGTACCGGGCTGGGTGGCGGACTGCGCCCGCTGCGAGGAGGTCAGCACGGCCCTGCGGGAGTCCGCGGGCCAGGGGCTGCTCGGGGCGGGAGCGGCCCAGGCCGGCGCCGAGCACCGGGCCCTGCACCTGCTCGTCCCGACCGGACCCCGGTACCCCTGACCCGACCGGACCCGACCCGACCTGACCGCGTCGAGACGGGCCGGGCCGGTCGGGTCAGGTGCGCACCGGCTCGGCCCGCTCCGCCTCGGCCCCCTCGGCCTCTGCGCCCCGCGCGAGCGGCACCGTCGGGGGGCGCGCGCTCCCCGACGGGCCACAACCGGAAGCTCGTACCACCGATCCCCCTCCCTCTCCCACGCGTGTTTCCGCGGCTCCGAGGACCCGATGCGGAACCATACGGAAGGCCGGGAGGGCTCCGGGGATCCGTGTCGCGGACGCTCCACGGGGGTTCGCCCGGGCGGTCCGCGCGGGCGGTCCGACGGCCCCGTCGGCCCTTGCGGATCCGTCGGCCGCTCCGGCCCGTCCGGCCCGCACAGGAACTCCGAGACGGAAGAAGGACAGACGTGTCCGGCAGCGAGAGCGAAAACCCGGCCATCCCCTCCCCGACCCCGGCTCCGGCCCGTCCCCGCACCAACCGGGACTGGTGGCCGGAGCAGTTGGACCTCACGGTCCTGCACCGGCACTCCCCCGCGGCCGATCCGATGGACGCGGACTTCGACTACGCCGAGGCGTTCGAGGGCCTCGACGTGGAGGAGCTGAAGCGCGACGTCATGGCCCTCATGACGGACTCCAAGGACTGGTGGCCGGCCGACTACGGTCACTACGGGCCGCTGTTCATCCGGATGAGCTGGCACTCGGCGGGCACCTACCGGATCGCCGACGGCCGGGGCGGCGGCGGGCAGGGCGCCCAGCGCTTCGCCCCGCTCAACAGCTGGCCGGACAACGCCAGTCTGGACAAGGCGCGGCGGCTGCTGTGGCCGGTGAAGCAGAAGTACGGGCGGAAGCTCTCCTGGGCCGACCTCCTCGTCTTCGCGGGCAACTGCGCCATCGAATCGATGGGGTTGAAGACCTTCGGCTTCGGTTTCGGGCGCGAGGACATCTGGGAGCCGGAGGAGGTCTTCTGGGGTCCGGAGGACACCTGGCTCGGTGACGCCCGGTACGAGGGCGACCGGCAGCTCACCGGGCCGCTCGGCGCCGTGCAGATGGGACTGATCTACGTCAACCCGGAGGGTCCGAACGGCAATCCGGACCCGATCGCCGCGGCCCGCGACATCCGCGAGACCTTCGGTCGGATGGCGATGGACGACGAGGAGACCGCCGCGCTGATCATCGGCGGGCACACCTTCGGCAAGTGCCACGGGGCGGTGGACCCGCAGTACATCGGCGCGGAGCCGGAGGGCTGCCCGCTGGAGGCGCAGGGCCTGGGCTGGGCCAACAGCTCCGGGACCGGGGTCGGCGTGGACGCGCTGACCAGCGGCCTGGAGGGGGCCTGGACCACGGCGCCGGCGACCTGGGACAACGGCTACCTGGACAACCTGTTCCGCTACGACTGGGAGCTGACGACCAGCCCCGCCGGCGCGAAGCAGTGGACGCCCGGCGACCCGGCGGCCCGGGACACCGTGCCCGACGCGCACGACCCGTCGAAGCGGCACGCGCCGATGATGCTGACCACGGACCTCGCGCTGAAGGAGGACCCGGTCTACCGGCCGATCGCCGAGCGCTTCCACAAGAACCCGGACCAGCTCGCGGACGCCTTCTCGCGGGCCTGGTACAAGCTGCTGCACCGCGACATGGGGCCCGTCTCCCGCTACCTGGGCCCGTGGGTGCCGGAGCCGCAGCTGTGGCAGGACCCGGTGCCGGAGGCCGGTCACCCGCTGGTGGACGAGCAGGACGTGGCCGCGCTGAAGGCCCGCATCCTGGGGGCCGGGCTGCCCGCCGCCGACCTGGTCTCCACGGCCTGGGCCGCGGCCTCCAGCTTCCGCGGAACGGACATGCGCGGCGGCGCCAACGGGGCCCGGATCCGGCTGGCCCCGCAGAAGGACTGGGAGGTCAACGCCGGTACCGGGGCGCCCGCCGTGCTGGAGGCGCTGGAGCGGGTCCGGCAGGAGTTCGACGGGGCGCAGAGCGGCGGGAAGAAGGTCTCGCTGGCCGACCTGATCGTGCTGGGCGGTTGCGCGGCGGTGGAGCAGGCGGCGCGGGCGGCCGGCCAGGAGGTCACGGTGCCCTTCGCGCCGGGCCGTACGGACGCCTCGCAGGAGCAGACGGACGCCGAGTCCTTCGCGGTGCTGGAGCCGCCCGCGGACGGCTTCCGGAACTGGCTGCGGGCGGGCGAGAAGCGGCCGCCGGAGCAGCTGCTGCTGAACCGGGCGGACCTGCTGACGCTGACCGCCCCCGAGATGACGGTCCTGGTCGGTGGGATGCGGGCGCTGGACACGGGCGCGGGCGGCTCCCGGCACGGGGTGTTCACGAACCGGCCGGGCGCGCTGACCAACGACTTCTTCGTGCACCTCCTCGACATGGGCACGGTGTGGAAGCCGTCCGAGGCGCGGGAGAACGTCTACGAGGGCCGGGACCGGGAGACCGGGCAGGCGAAGTGGACGGCGACGGCGGTGGACCTGGTCTTCGGCTCGCACTCGCAGCTGCGGGCGCTGGCCGAGGTGTACGGGAGCTCCGACGGCCAGGAGAAGTTCGTCCGGGACTTCGTGAAGGCGTGGGACAAGGTCATGAACCTCGACCGGTTCGACCTGGCGCGCGGCTGACACGAGGCGGGCCGGCGGAGGCCGTCGGAGGGGCGGGGCGGGCGCGGTACGGCGCCCGTCCCGCCCCTCCGCGTCCGCCCGGTGGTCAGTCCAGGGGCCAGGTGTGCGCGGGGGCGTTCATGTGCATGTAGTCCATGTACTGGGCGGTCATGCGGCGGAGCGTCTCGTGGCGGTCGCGGTGCAGCCGGTCGTCGAGATGGTGGAAGGCCTCCGTCTGCCAGGTGGCGCCGTTGCGGCCGGTGACGCAGCGCTGCTCGATGACGCCGAGGAGGGGTTCCCGCCAGACCTCGTCCATGCCGGCGGCCGCCAGTCCGCGGTGCGCGAGGGGCAGCAGGCGGCGCAGCACGAGCTCGGCGGCGGGTACCTCGCCCATCCCGGGCCAGTACAGGGAGGCGTCGATGCCGTGCCGGGCGGCGGCGCGCAGGTTCTCCTCGGCCGCCGCGAAGGACATCCGCGACCACACCGGGCGCTCTTCCTCCACCAGGGCGCGGGTCAGCCCGAAGTAGAAGGCGCCGTTGGCGAGGGTGTCCGCGACGGTGGGTCCGGCGGGCAGCACGCGGTTCTCCACGCGCAGGTGCGGGCGGCCGTGGGCGACGGCGTACACGGGACGGTTCCAGCGGTAGACGGTCCCGTTGTGGAGGGTGAGTTCGGCGAGTTCGGGCACGTCGCCGGCTTCGAGGGTGGCGTGGGGGTCCTCGTCCTCGCAGAGCGGGAGCAGGGCGGGGAAGTAGCGCTGGTTCTCCTCGAAGAGGTCGAAGACGCTGGTGATCCAGCGTTCGCCGAACCAGACGCGGGGGCGGACCCCTTGGACCCTGATCTCCTCGGGGCGGGTGTCGGTGGCCTGCTCGAAGAGCGGGATGCGGGTCTCGCGCCACAGCTCCTTGCCGAAGAGGAACGGCGAGTTCGCGGCGAGGGCCACCTGCACGCCGGCGACGGCTTGGGCGGCGTTCCAGTAGGGGGCGAAGTCCTCGGGGGCCACCTGGAGGTGGAACTGGGTGCTGGTGCAGGCGGCTTCGGGGGTGATCGTGTCGGCGTAGGCGCGCAGTCGCTCGACGCCGTCGAGGGCGATCCGCAGGTCCTCGCCGCGGGCGGCGAACACCTGCTCGTTGAGGAGGTGGTAGCGGGGGTTCTCGGAGAGGGCGTGGCCGCCGACGTCCTGCTGCCGGAGCGTGGGCAGGATCCCGATCATGACGAGGTGGGCGCCCTGGTCGGCGGCGCGTTCCTCGGCGTGGTTGAGGGCGTCGCGGATCTCCTTCTCCCAGGCGTCGGGGCCGCCTTCGGTGAGCCGCCGCGGCGGCACGTTGATCTCCAGGTTGAAGCGGCCCAGCTCGGTGGACCAGGCGGGGTCGGCGATGGCGGCCAGCACCTCGCTGTTGCGGTGTGCCGGCTCGCCGTTGTCGTCGACGAGGTTGAGTTCGATCTCCAGGCCGACCTGTGGCCGCTCGGCGTCGAAACGGGACTCCCGCAGCATGCGCGCGAGGGCGTCCAGGCAGGTCTGCGTCTTCTCCCGGTAGCGGCGCCGGTCCTCGCGGGTGAACACCAGCGCCGGGACGTCCCGTCCCATCGGGCCTCCCGGCCCCCCTTCGGTCCTCCCCCCAGCGTGCCACGCCCGGGCCCGTTCCGCCCGACCACGACGGCCGTACCGGAGCGATGTGTTCCGAGACCTCGGGAGCGCCCGCGCCGGGCGGCCCCTCGCCTCCCGACGACACCCGCGATCAGGGGACTACCCTCGGGAAACGTGGGCACCCGCGCGGGAAGCGCGCCCGCTGCCGGTGATCACCCGGGGGCGGCCGCCGCCCCGCACCGCGACGGAGAGGACCTGCCATGTGCCGCTGGCTCGCCTACTCGGGAACGCCCGTCCTCCTGGACGACGTCCTGTACCGGCCCGCGCACTCGCTGATCGACCAGAGCAGGCACTCGAAACTGGGAGTGGAGACCACCAACGGGGACGGGTTCGGGCTCGGCTGGTACGGATCGCGGAACGAGGCGGCAAGCGGGTCCGGGACGGGATCGGGGGGCGGAGGCCGCGGCGAGCCCTCCGTGTTCCGGGACATCGGGCCCGCCTGGAGCAACCGGAACCTCCGCGAGATCGCCTCCTACGTCCGTTCCCCGCTGTTCTTCGCCCACGTGCGGGCCTCCACGGGCACGGCGGTGCAGGAGACCAACTGTCACCCCTTCCGACACGGCCGCTGGCTGTGGATGCACAACGGCGCCGTCACCGACTTCCACCGGCTGCGCCGCGACCTGTGCCTGGCCGTGGACCCGGCCCTGTTCTCCGCCATCGAGGGCTCCACCGACTCCGAGGTGATGTTCTACCTCGCGGTGACCTTCGGTCTGGACCAGGACGTGCCGGGCGCGGTGGCGCGGATGGCGGGACTGGTCGAGCGGGTCGGCAAGGAGCACGGGGTGGAGCACCCGCTCCAGATGACCGTGGCCGTCTCCGACGGCGACCGCCTCTGGTGCTTCCGGTACTCCTCCCAGGGCCGCTCCCGCTCGCTCTTCCACAGCGCCCGCCCCGAGCGGCTCCGTGAACTCCACCCGGACCTGGCCTTCCTGCGCGGGGTGGACGACGCGACCCGCCTCGTCGTGTCCGAGCCCCTGGGAGATCTCCCCGGCGCCTGGCACGAACTCCCGGAGGGCAGCTACACCGTCTCCCCCGCCGACGACGCGGACCACCACCCCTTCTGGCCGGAACCGGCCTGACTCGCCTTCCGGCCCGCCCCGCCCGCGCGGCGGGGACGGGGCGGAGCGGAAGGGGCCGGAGGTGGAGGGGCGGAGGTGGAGGGGCGGAGCATCGCACTGCGGCAGCACCGCTGATGCCAGCGGAGCCGCTGGAGCCGCTGGAGCCGCTGGAGCCGCTGACCGGATCCTGCCCCCTCCGACACCTCGGAATCGAGGCTTCGCTCAGGCGCGACGGAGGGGATTTCGGCCGGCCCCCGACAGCTCATCGTGATCGTCCGACGACTCAACGCCCTTCCGGAAGCACGGATTCTGACGATCAATCCGGACAAGGGAGCACACACCGCTCCGGATGCTTGACCGAATTCTGCCGGGGCTGCATCGTTCCCGGCGTAAGCCTGCCGTAAAGATCGGCCGGCACGTGGGAGGGGAACTCACAGCGCATGTCAGCCATACCTCCGAGTCGACGGCGCGAGCCGTCACGACCGCGCACGGGGAGCCTGCTCAGCAGGGGCGCGGTCGCCATGACCACCGCACTCGGACTCACCCTGCTCGCCTCGCCCTTCGGGCAGGCGGCCACGCCCTCACCCGCTCCGACCGGCCCGGCGAAGAACGCGCCGACGGCGGACCGGAAGGCGGCCGATCGCACGGCCGTGGACCCGGCCGCCCGGGCCGTGCGGGAAGCCCTGCGCACCGCGAAGCGGACCGGCAGGCCCGTGACCGTACCGGGCCTGACCACCGAGGCGACGGAGACCGTCGCCGCTCCCGACGGCAGGACGCTGTCGGTGACGAGCCACGCACAGCCCGTCCGCGTCAAGCGGGGCGGTGCCTGGCGCACCCTGGACGCCACGCTCCGCACCGGCCCGGACGGCACGGTCGTCCCGGCCGCCACGGGCGCCGCGCTGGCCCTCTCGGGCGGGGGCACCGGCCCCCTGGCCACCATCACCACCGGTGACGGCAAGCAGCTGGCCGTCACCGCGCCGTTCGCCCTGCCCAAGCCGAGCCTGAGCGGGGACACCGCCACGTACGCCGGGGTGCTCCCGGACGTGGACCTCAAGGTCACGGCCCTCAAGGACGGCGGCTGGCGCGAGGTGATCGTCGTGAAGACCGCCGAGGCGGCCGCGGACCCGCGCCTCGCCTCCCTGCGCTTCCCCGTCCGCACGAAGGGCCTGAAGCTCACGGCCGACAAGGCGGGGGCCCTCACCGTCAAGGACGCGGGCGGCAAGGTCCGCATGCAGTCCCCGCCGTCCCTCCAGTGGGACTCGACCACCGCCGCGGTCGCACCGGCCGGTACGGCCGCGGCCCTCAAGGGCGCCGCGGTCCCGTCCGCGGCGAAGTCGGCCCGGCCGGCACAGGCGGCACCCGTGCGGTCCTCGGCGGCACGGCCCGGCGACGGCGCGAAGGTCGCGAAGATGACCGTCACCGCCTCCGACACCGCGCTGGTCCTCGAGCCCGACCGCGCCGCGCTCGGCAAGGGCACCGGCCCCTGGTACCTCGACCCCACCGTCACGGTGACCGGCGGGCGTCAGGTCAACGCCCAGGTGCAGGAGAACCACAAGACCACCGCGAACGTGAACACGCTCAGCGCGCTGGGCGTGGGCTACTGCGGCTACTCCAACTGCACCGGCAACGGCCGCTACCGCTCCTACTACCAGATCGGCATCCCCTCGGAGCTGTTCTCCGACAGCTCCCGGGGCACGGCCCAGATCTCGAGCGCCACCCTCTTCGCGCAGGTCACCTCGGCCTCCGCCCCCGACACGGTGAAGAACATCGGACTGTGGGGCACCGGCACCATCGGCGGCGGCACCACCTGGAACAACCAGCCCTGCGGCACCGGCTCCGTCATGGCCGGGTGCACGAAGGTCGGCACCTTCTCCCTCAAGGGCACCGGGACGATCACGTACGACGTCAAGGGCTGGATGCAGAACGCCGCCAACGGCCGCTGGCCGCACTGGACGGTGGGCTTCGCCGCCGAGAACGAGATGGACATGTACCAGCGCCACCACCTCGGCCCTGACCCGTACATCACCATCAACTACGACGTCGCGCCCACCATCTGGTGGCCGCGCACCGCACCGACCCCCGGTTTCGCGGACACCGGCAGCCACAACGACTGCCGGACCCCGAACACCAACGGCTGGGAGAACGCGGGCTGGGTCGGCGCCAACCAGAACATCCGGCTCACCGCGAGCGTCTGGTCCCCGATCGGCCACAACGAACTGAAGACCGGCTTCCACGTCTGGGACGACCAGGACCCCGGCTACAACCACGTCCGGGAGATCCAGAGCGGCGCCTACAGCTCACCCGAGTACTCGCTCGGCGGGCTGACCGACGGCCACCAGTACGGATGGGCCGCGGGCGTCAACGACGGCTGGCTCTCCTCCGACTCCACCGACGCCTGCTACTTCCGCGTGGACAAGACCCCGCCCGCCGTCACCATCACCTCCGACGACTTCCCGGCGAGCGGCACCCTCAACGTCAAGCCGAACAAGAAGTTCCGGCAGGAGGGCGTGTTCCGGGTGACCGGCTCCGACCCGGCCCCGAGCACCGGCCTGCACTCCTCCGGCCCCGCCTGCATCCGCTGGACCGACAACCCCACCCCCGTCACCGGCTGGAGCTGCGACGACCCCGGCGTGATCAGGGGCTCCGGCGGAGAGTTCCGCTTCACCCCGCGCAACTGGGGCACCAACGTCCTCTTCGCCCAGGCCATGGACAAGGCCGGCAACTACAGCCAGCCCTTCCCCTACACCTTCTACGCCCCCTGGGACCCGAGCACCGGCGCCGCGGTCCCCGGCGACCTCACCAACGACGGCCGCGGCGACATCCTCGACGCCGACCCCGCGGGCAACCTGCGCGTGCTGACCGCCGACAACGACCCCACCACCGCCCAGGCGGCCCCCCTCGGCCTGGCCCCCCAGGGCACCAGCTGGAAGGACGTGCGGACCACCCACCGGGGCGCGCTCCGCGCCATGGGCGTGGACGACGCCTTCGCCGTCACCAAGGCGAACCCGACCCTGGCGAAGAACCTGTACGTCTACATGAACTCGGGCACCGGGGCCTTCTCCACCTACACGGCGCTGGACCGGCCCGAAGCCTGGGCGACCACGAACGGCGCGGAGCTGGACGAGGCCCCCGCCGGCTGGAAGACGGACTGGTCGGAGACCTCGCAGATCCTCGCCCTGGGCGCGCTCAAGGCGAAGCTGTCGTCGAGCGACGTGACCCGGACGACCACGAACACCTCCCTGCTCACCGTCGAGCAGGGCAACCTCTGGCTCTACCGGTCGGCGGCCAACAACAGCCTCGACGCCGCGGCCGTGAAGGTCTCCGGAACCGGCGACTGGGACGGGTACGAGCTGATCAACCCCGGCCCCGCGAGCGGTACGCAGCAGCCGACGCTGTGGACCCGTTCCCTGGCCGACGGCACGATCCGCGCGTACCCGATCAAGACGAAGGCGGACACCGGGCGTCTGGACCTGTCGGGCCTGGCCTCTCCCGGCGCGGGCACGGTGATCATGACCGGCATGACCCCGCAGAAATACCCGCGGATCGGGTCCGTCGGTGACGCGAACAAGGACGGTGTGGCCGACCTGTACGCCATCGAGGCGGGCAGCGAGCGGCTGAAGTTCTGGGAGGGGCGGACGGACTCCTCGTCCGCGGTGACCGGCTTCACGGCTCCCTCGGACCAGGGCAGCACCGCCTCCGTGATCAACCGGTTCAAGCTGGACTCGGCCGTCGACGGCAAGACGCCGGACGCCTTCGGCAAGACCCCCGGTCGGATCACCGGCGGCGTCTCCTTCACCGATGACACCGTCAACGGAACCACTACGAAGGTGGCCACCTTCAACGGGTCCGACGGCGTGATCACCGCGGACGAGCTCCGCCTCGACACCGAGAAGTCCTTCTCGGTGTCCCTGTGGACGAAGCCGAACGTACTGAACGACGGCGTGGTCATCAGCCAGGACAACGGCCGGACCAGCGGGTTCATGGTGTGGCCGGCGACCCTCGGCAACGGCAACGTCAGTTGGCGGCTCGGCATGGCCCGCGCGGACGACGGCTGGCCGTACGACCTGACCGACGTCAACGCGAACGCGGCCCGCGTCCAGGCCGGCGTCTGGACGAAGCTGACGGTCAGCCACAACGCCGCCACCGGCCAGCTGGCCCTGTACGTCAACGACGCGTTGGCCGCCACCGGCTTCCACTACAGCAAGTTCGCGACCCGTGGCCCGATCGTCCTCGGCCGCTACCAGAACGGCGGCCAGGGCAGCAACCACTACAACGGCAGCATCGCCGACGTGGTGATCACGGACCGGTCCGTGGACCCGGCCGGCACGGAGGGCCAGATCGCGACCGACGCGGGCGCCGGAGCCTGCCTGGACGTGTCCGGCGGCGTCTCCGAGAACGGCCGCACCGTGCAGATCTGGGGCTGCAACGACTCCGTGGCCCAGAAGTGGACGGCCGGAGCGGACGGCAGCCTGCGGATCCTCGGCCGCTGCCTGGACCTCTACGGGTCGGCGACGCACAACGGCGCCCAGGTGGTCCTGTGGGACTGCCACGGCGGCTGGAACCAGAAGTGGATCGCCCGCGCGGACGGCTCCTTCCTGAACCCGACCACGGGCCGCTGCCTCGACGTCCCCAACGGCAACACCGCCAACGGCACGAGGCCCCAGCTCTACGACTGCAACAACACCCGCCCCCAACGCTGGCACACCACCCCGGCCGCCTGACCGACCCCGAAAACCCAACCGGGCCCGACCCCTCACGAGGGGTCGGGCCCTGAACGGTTACCGGCCTCAGGCAGGGACGTCCGGCCACGTCTCCAGGTAAGAAATGATTCTGCTCAACCGCATCAAAAGATCACCTTCAGACATCATCCCCGAGTCGAACTGGTGCCAAATTTCGGGAAGTTCCTCGACAGCCAAAGCAAACCCTTCAAGGATTTCAGCAACATCAAACGAACCTCCGTCCAGTTTGCCAATATTCAGTACCCAAATTTGGGCTCGCGCGTAAGCAACAATGCCTCGCCCCGCCAGCGCGACAGCGTCCCAGTCAAGGCGGACATCGCCCGCCATACGAACCAATGCCGCCAGGTAGGGGGAACCTTCCTCACTCATTGAGAACTCCAATCTTTCGAGCCTAGAGAGGCCCGCACGACTCAGATTCCAGAGACGTACGGGCCATCCCACAAGTCAGGCGAGGTTCAGTCGTCCCGGAAAGCAGAATTGAGACCTTGCTTCGCCCACACCACCGTCCGCGTTCCGGAATTCGGAAGATCCGTGACGCCGCCCGCCCTCAGAACATCACAAACATGAGTCATGCAGCTATTGGTCACGAAATCATATTTCGCCCCCTGCGTGCCGATCACGTCCTTCTGAAAATCTCGCGCCGCTTTCGCATTCGGCAGACGGAACGTGAATGACATCGTTCCGGCACGTCCCCGATACTCACGAATTGCCGTTTTCGTCTTCCCGACATTGGGAACGAGTTCGGAATGCGTGATGTCACCTGCGGAATCCATGACCTCCACCGTGAAATGGACGTTGGTTCCTTCCCCTTGGTGACCGTGTACGACGGCGATTCCGTCGTCACCGCCGCACTCCTGATTGTGGACCAGGAGCGGGATCCGGGCCGCCAGGACGTAGTACGTGTGGAGGTTCGTGACCGTCAGGTCGTACGTGACCACCGCGTCGCGGTAGTTGCGGATCGCCGTGATGACGGCCTTCGTGCCCGAGGGGGTACGGAGGGCCTGGCCGGGGGCCAGTTCGCTCGCGTCCGTCCAGCGGGCCGTCGTCGTGTTCCAGAAGGGGTGGTGCCAGGTCGTGGTGAGGGTGGCCGCGGGGGCCGCGCCCTCCTGGACCGTGACGTCCGTGAACTCCTTGTCGTCGGGGGTGACGATCAGCTTCTCGACGGTCTCCGCCCGGGTCGCCCCGGTCTGCGGGTCGGTTGCGAGGACCCGGTCGCCTTCCTTGACCTGCTCGATCGGCTTGGTGGTGCCGTCCGCCAGCTGCACCGCGGTCCCGGCGGGGAAGCTGTGCTTCAGCGGGCAGCTGGTGGGTACGTCCGCGGATTCGGCCGCCTGGTCCGCGGCCTGTTTCTCCGCTTGCATGGCCGCCGCTTCCGCGTCCGCGGCCTCGCTCGCGGTCTTGCGGGTCATCGCGACGGCGTCCTCGGCCTCGCGGGCCGCCCGTTGCGCGACGCGCATCGCGTCGTACGCCTTCTCACCCTCGCGCCACAGCTTGAGGGCACGGATGCCGACCTTGACGGCCTTGAACACCTTCGACCAGGGGACGAAGTTCAGGGCCGTGTTGACGCAGCCCATCACGTCGCCCTTGGTGAAGCAGTCCCGCGCGTCGTTGAAGCCGATCAGGTCGCCGACCACGTCGACGATCTGGCTCATCAGCTCTTCACGCTGCTGCTTCGCCTTGGCCAGGGCCTCGTCGGCGGCCTGCTGCTTCTGCAGGGCGGCGGCCGCGTTCCGGTCCGCCGCGGCCCGGTCGGACGTGGCCTGCTGGGTGGCGGGGGTGCTGCCCTTGGCGGTGGGGGCGGGTCCGCCGCCGCCACCGCCGCCCGAGGGCGGCGCCGGGGCGACCTTGCCGACGCACGGACCACCGTCGTCCATCAGCATGCAGGTGCCGTCGGGGTCGGAACCGTTGATCGGGTTGTTGTTCGCGTAGGCGTAGCCGTTCCAGGACTGCGGGTCGCCCTCCATGAACAGGGGGTCCACCGACAGGAACCGGCCGGTCGCCGGGTCGTACTGGCGGGCGCCGAGCGTGGTGAACCCGGTGCCCTCGATGGAGCCGCCGACGAATCCCTTGCCGCCAGCCCAGACCCCGGGTCCGGGCTGGGCGCCGCGGCCGTTACCGAAGGGGTCGCTGGGGCGCCGCGTGGACAGCAGCGAGTCGGCTTCGAACTGCACGCCGTTCGTGCCGTGCGGGTCGGCCGCCTGGTAGTACAGCTTGCTCGCGCCCGCGACCACGGTCCGGGCCACGGAGAGGCCACCCGGCGCGGGGTAGGTGCGGGTGTCGGTGACCGCGCCGGAGGAGGTCTCCAGCGTGATCTCGTCGGCTCCCAGGAACAGGGTGACCCGGCCCGGGGTCCGGCGGATCAGCTGGCCGCCGCTCGCGTCGTAGACGTAGGAGGTGGCACCGGAGGCGGCGGTGTCCGTGACGGACTCGATCTTGCCCTGGTCGTTCCAGTTCAGCCGCTTGGTGCCGCCGGTGTCGGTGATGGAGGTGGTGTTGCCGGAGGCGTCGTAGGTGTACGTCGCCTGCTTCACCGCCGCGCCCACGGTGGTCTTCGAGGTCTTGAGCGCGTGGGGTCCGCCGGTGCCGCCGCCCGTGGTGGGGTCGGTGGAGGGGGTGTTGCGGCCGGTGCCGAAGGTCTGGTCGACCGTCTGGTCCTTGGCCGTGGCACCGGTCACGTCGTGCCGGACCACCTTGGTCCGGTTGCCGGTGAGGTCGTACGCGTAGGACTGCCAGTACGGGGCCGGTCCGCCGACCCGCGCCCCGGCGTTCACCGCCGTCGGCTCGGTCGGGTCGGTGCACCCGCCGATGCCGCCCACGGAGGGGGCGGGCGCGGTACTGGTGCCGCCCTTGTCGGTCCAGGCCGAGGTCAGGCGCCCCAGGTAGTCGTAACGGAAGCACTGCAGGTCGACCGCGGTGCCGTCCTGGACGTCCTTGACGGAAGTGAGCGAGCCCGCCTTGTCGTAGGTGTAGGAGGTCAGGCCGACGTGCGTGGCCTCGGCGGTCTGCTTGTCGAGGGTGGACTGCACGACCCGGCCGGTGCCGGCGTCGTACAGCTGGGTGGAGACGACCTGCTTGCCCCAGGGGCCGACCGTGGTGCGGGTCGGGCGCCCGAAGGCGTCGTACCGGACGTCCGAGACCAGGTCGTACTCACCGCTGGAGGTGAGGAAGTTGCCGTCGACGTCGTAGGAGTTGGTGATCTTCTCCGGGTCCAGCCCGGCCACGGAGGGCAGGGTGGTCGTCTTCGGCAGGCCCAGGACGGCCGTGTAGGTGATCTTGGAGGTGTAGGTGCCCGCGAGCTCCTGCTCCACGGACGGGATGGTCACCGCGGCGCCGGTGGGGCGGTAGCCCTTGTCGTAGCCGGTGACCGCGGAGCGGTACGCGGCGCCGCCGGAGTAGCGGGTCGAGGAGTCGGGCTTGCCCTTCTTCAGCCCGTCGTAGCTCCATTCGAGGATCTTCTTGGCCGGGTCGGTGGTGGAGGTGCCGGTGTACGCGGCGGTCTTCCGGCCGAGGAGGTCGTAGGTGAAGCTCGTCGACTTCCCCCGGGCGTCGGTGGCCGTGGTGACCCGGCCGCCCGCGTCGTAGGAGGTGGTGGTGTCACCGGCGTCCGGGTCGGAGTTGCCGGTCTGCTGTCCGAGCAGGTCGTAGCCGTACCGCCACTCGTTGCCGGAGGAGTCCTTGCGCAGGGTGGCGCGACCGGAGGTGTCGTACGCGTACCAGGTGGAGTCGTACGCGCCCTCGGGCGTCCCCGACTTGTACTGGCGGACCTCGGTGGTCGCCCCCCGCGCGTCCGTGATCGTGGTCGTGGCGTAGCCGCCCTGCGGCGGGGTCACGTCGATCCGGTCCGCGCCGCGGTAGGCGGTCGTGGTGCGCCACTGCTCCTGACCGTAGGAGACGGCCTTGGAGACGGTGACCCGGCCCAGGGCGTCGTACTCGTTCCAGCTCTGCGCCGGGATCTGCGCGTCCTGCGGGGTGAAGACGACGGCGGTCGGCCCGGAGTCGTCGTTGAAGTACGACGGGGTGGACTGGACCTGGCGGCCCTGGCTGTCGAGGACCGCGTCGGAGATCAGTCGGCCGACGGAGCCGTAGGAGGGCATCGACTGGGTCTGGCGGACCCGGCCGAAGCCGTCGTGGATCTGGATGCTCCGGGCGTAGCTGCCGTCCTCGCGCAGGCTCTCGCTGGTGATGACGGCGGGGCCCGCGGCGCCGTTCAGGGCGTACGTGAACTTGCGGTTCGGGCTCTGGGTGGCCCGGTCCCGGCCGTTCTGCCAGACCTCTGTGAGGCGACCGAGGGCGTCGTAGGACTCGTCGGTGGCGTGGCCGTTCTCGTCCACGGCCCGGGTGGGCCGGGCGCGGCCCGGGTCCAGGGTGGTGACGGACTTCCAGCCCATCGGGTTGGTGACCTCGACGGCGGTCGGCAGGGCCCCTTCGGCGGGGACGTACGCGGTGACCGTCCGGGCGCCGCCGGGGTGGGTGGCGTCGGTGCTGTTGGGGTCGGTGGTCGCGGTCTGGCGGCCGTACTTGTCGAACTCGGCAGTGACCGTGGTGCGGTAGCGCGGCGAGCCGTCGGTCTCGTAGGCGGCGAGGACGCGGGAGGAGGTCTGCAGGGCCCGGGTTCCGACGGTGCCGAGCGGCTGTCCGTCGTACAGGGTCTGCGTGTCGGCGATGGTGTTGGACTTGACCGGGGTCTGTCCGCAGGCTCCGGCCAGGGTGAGGACCCGGTAGGGGAACTCCATCAGGTGGGAGTCGGCGCCGGTGGCGTAGGAGGTGCTGGTGCACTGGCGCTGTTCGGGCCGGGTGACGTCACCGAGCACGTCGACGGTGAGGACGCGGCCGGCGTGGGCCTGGTCGTAGGTGACGTCCCGTTGGGTGGTCCGCCACTCGCCGTTCGCCAGTCGGGCCCGTTCCTTGACCTGGGCCGTGTTCACGTACCGCGCGTGGATCTTGGGCAGGCCGCCGGGCGGTGTGTAGGTGGCGGTGGGGTCGGAGCGCCAGGGGGTGGACAGCTCGCCGCTGACGACCTGCGCTCCGGGGGCCTCGGATTCGAAGGTCCGGGACTCGCGGACGAAGCCGGCGAACTCCTCCTCGTCGGTGATGGTGCCGCCCCAGGTGTCGGCCACCTGGCCGCCCATGCCGCGGAGGAAGGTGGCGACGGACTTGCTGCGGGGGCCGTCGGCGCCGTTGCCGCCGAGGGTGGTGACGGTCTGGTAGCCGCGGAAGTTGTCCCAGGTGCGCGTCTTGTCGTCGGCGAACTCGGAGTCGTTGCGGTGCCAGGCGGCGCCGCCGCCGTACTCGTACCGGGTGGTCTGCGCGGCTCCGGAGGTGACCTGGGACTCGCGGGTGATGGAGGAGACCAGGTACTTGTGGAACCAGTCGTCCACGGGGGCGGCGTCGGGCGGTGAGCCCGGGGTCACCCACTTGACGGGTTGGCAGGCCATGGTGTTGGACTGTGGCGAGGTCGGCATCCTGCCGTTGACCCGCGAGCACTCCACCGGGTGGTAGCCGATGGAGACGCGGCCGCCGGTCTCGGTGGTGATCTCCGACATCCGGGGTCGGTTGAACTGCGGTGCGGCCGGGACGAGCCCGTCGACGCGGTTGGGCTTCTGGGCGGCGGTGAACTTCACCGCCGGCAGCGTGACGGGGTTCTGGCCGTTGGAGCCGGTGCGGCGGATGGACTCCAGCCACAGGGTGGGGCTGTTCGTGCCGTCCTGCGGGTCGGAGAAGACCTGGTTGAGGGCCCAGCTGTCGACGGTCCGGTAGGAGCCGCCGGTCAGGATCCGGGTCTCCACCTTGGTGAGGCGCTTGGAAGTCCAGAAGGTGGGGCCGTAGACCGCGCAGGTGCCGGTGGCCCCGCAGGCCTGGTCGAGCGGGGTGTCGGGCCAGTACGCCTGGTTGGCGAGGGTCCGCCGGTTCGGCGCGCAGTCGAACTGTGCGGTGGGGATGCAGCGTTCGGAGGTGGTGAACTCCATCTGCACGGCCGGGTTCAGGGCCCCCTTGGCGGCCGTCTGCTCCGGCAGCCGCTGCCCGTAGCCGATCTTCTTGAGGCTGGAGTAGCGGGTGTACGCGGTGAGGGAGCCGTTGCCGTTGTTCTGGCCGCCGCCTCGGGCGTAGTGGTTGCCCTCGCGTTCGTACGTGTAGGTGATCAGGTTGCCGTGGAGGTCGACGATGTAGTCGAGGTTCCACTGCCAGGCCATCTGGCACCAGGACGCCTTGCCCGCGCCCGCCGACCAGCACGGGTCGCCGGCCTTCGGGTGGTAGACCGGGGCGGTGTTGACGGACTCGGAGGCGGGGTCGGTGCCGTCGCCGCCGGGGAGGCGGCCGGCACCGAAGTAGTACTGCGTGCCGTCGGTGGTGGTGACCTTGAAGCCCTCACCGTTCCAGGCGCCGTTGGGCAGGCCGGTGAGCGGGGTGATCTTGGTGCCGTCGTCGCCCTGGAGGCGCAGGGTCCCGGTGGTGTCGTCCTTGACCAGTTGGCCGGAGTGACCGGCGAGGCTCAGGCCGAGGGACTGGCCCGCCCAGCACTGGTCGCCGGACATGTCGATGCCGCCGCTGAGGCAGGGCTTGTAGGTACGGGTGATGGAGCCGGGGTGGTAGTTCCAGCCGTCACCGATCCAGGAGGACTGGGAGTTGTTGGCCGAGGTCATCCCGTCGACGCCGGAGGAGTCGTAGCCGAGCTGGACTCCGGGGGCGGCGCCGCCCAGCGAGGTCGGCAGGTCGAAGGTGTAGCCGTAGGTGAAGTTGCCCGCGTTGGAGCCGGCGCTCCAGGACATCGAGGGCGACAGCGGGGAGGCCGCGAAGTTGCCGCCGGAGCCCGCGGGGGCCGGTTCGGCGGCCAGCACCGTGGCGGGGGCGGAGACCAGGGCCGGGGCGGCCGCGGCCGAGCCGGCGGCGCGGGCCTTCGGCGCGGGTCCCGTCGTGGCGGGCAGGGTCACTTCGGCCGTCAGTCGGCCGGAGCGGGCGTCGAGGACGGAGGCCACGGGGGTCCGCTCACGGCACTCGGGCCGGCCGGGCGTGGTGAGGGCGCAGGCGGGCAGCCGGACCAGGCGGGCCCGGTCGCTCCAGGCTCCGGTGCCCTGGAGGGCGGCCACGTCCAGCGACACCTTCAGCTGCCGGCCCCCGGTGGTGCCGGCGGCCGGATCGGTGAGGCTGATCAGCGGGCTCGCGGCTCCGGCGGCCCGGGAGGCGGCGGGGGTGTGGACCTCGACGCGGACCTCGGCGGGCGCCGAGCCGGATCCGGCGGCCGCTGCCCCGGTGGCCGCCTTGGAACCGCCCTGGGAACCGGGCTTCGAAACGGACTTGGTGCCGGAATCGGCTCGGGTCGGTCCGGGGGTCCCGAGGTCGGTCAGGGTGACGGGCAGTCCGCCCGCCGGTAGGGCGCCTCCTTCATCGGTGCCGGTCCCCGCGGCGGAGCTCCGCCCGGTGGACCCGGCGGACTTCCTTCCCCCCGCACCGGCGGCCGGAACGCCCGGGAGGGCGACCGTGGCCGAGCCGGTCTTCAGTGCCCGCCGCGGTGCGGGCTTCCAGATCTTCTCGACGCCGCCGGGTCGGCGCGGCGCGGTCGCGACTCCACGGGCCGCTCCCGGCTTCGCCTCGACGGACCGCGTCGTGTGGAGCGCCGTCTTCGGCGGGGTCCACACCTTGCGGGGCGGCTTGGGCGCCGCTCCCGCTTCGGGGACCGCCACCATCGAGAACAGGACGGCGAGCAACGCCAGCAGCGTCACCCACTGTGAGCTTCCTCGGTGTCTGGACCACACCGAGGAATGGGCATACCACGCCCTCATTCGAACCCCCCAGCCCTTTCAGGGCATCACAAAGAGACGCCCGGGCCGTCGAGGCCCGGGCGCCGCCGCTGCTTGATCGCGCACGGTGATCCGCACCCTAGGGAAACGCGCCACCGGGACACCATGCGCTACCAGCCGATTTGACGCTCCCTTTACTCAGGGCGAAGTGCCCTATGGGGGAAGTGAGTTGATTTGCCGTCGACTCCCCAAACGGAGTCGTTCGTACCGGCCCGGCCGGAGGCGGGACCCGGCCGGCCGGGAACCGTGGAGAGGGCTCGGTGGACCGGCTCGGTCGGAGCGGTGGCGGCGCACCGCAGCCCCGCCCGACAGCCCGGGTCACCCAGCGTGAGGAGCGAGACGCCGGTGGGGGCGGGGCGCCGACGGGGATGGGGATTCGGGGCCGGGCTCAGGGTCAGGGTCAGGGGAGGAAGCGGGTGGCGCCCTGGTAGGTGCGGTGGGTGGTGAGGATCGGCTCCTCCTGGGTGCGGAGGCCGGTGCCGGGGGCGTCGATCATCAGGGGGCGGCCGTTCTTCGTGCCCGTGTAGAGGCCGACGTGCGTGATGCGGTCGGGGTCCTCGCCGAAGGCGACGACGTCGCCGGGGCGGAGGGCGGCCAGGTCCTCCGGCTCGATGCGGGTGCCCTTCGCGGAACCGGCCGGGGCGGCGCCCCCGCCGGCGTCGAACTGCGGCTGGGCGTCCCGGGGGACCGTCACGCCCAGCGCCGCGTACACCTGGCTGGTCAGCCCCGAGCAGTCCTGCCCGAAACCGGAGGCGCCCGACCACAGGTAGTACAGGCCCAGGAACTTGCGCGCTTCGGTGAGGACGGCGGCGCCCGTGGGGCGGGCGGGGAGCGCGGCGAGGTCTCCGGAGCGCAGGTAGAGGGCGGTGCCGTCGTGGGCGGTGGCCCGTTCCACTCCCTTGGTCCCGCTCGGGCGCACGGGGAAGACCGTGCCGTACGAGTACTCCGTGGCGCGCCCGGTGGTGGCGGCCGCGGCGGCGCCGGCCGCGGTGGTCCAGGCCCAGGCGGTCCGGGTGGTGACGTGCCGGGGCGCGGCGTCGGCCGGGGGCCGGGGTCGGGTCGAGGTGAGCTGCCGGTCGGGGATCCAGCCCGGGTAGGCGCCGCCGGGGTCCTTCGGCGTGGGCTGGCCGTGCACCCGGACCCGGTCCCAGAGCAAGCCGTCCGCGTCCCGACGGGTGGCCTCGACGGTGACGGGCGTGCCGTACAGGGCCTGGGTCTCGCCGGGCACCGTACGGCGGGCCTCGCCGTCCGGGCCCAGGGCGGCGAGCCACCCCCTGAGGTCGGCGGGGTGGCGGAGGGCGGGGGCGTCCACCTCGCGCACCAGGTCCGGGCTGGTCCACACCTGGGCCACGGACACGTCGACCCAGCAGCTGCGGGCGCCGGCGCAGGCTCGGGCGGGGCCCGGTACCGGGGCGGGAGTGAGGCCGGGGGCGGAGTCGGGGGCGGGGAGGGAGTCGGGCGCGCGAACGAGGGCGGGGGCAACGGCGGCGGGGGCCGGGTCGGGGGTGGTGGCGGCCGAGGGAGTGAGGGCGGCCAGGGCGGTCGTGAGGGCGACGGCGAGGGCGGCCAGGGGTGTGGTCGGGTTCGGTGCCATGTCACACATGCTGGTGCGCGGTGCCGTGGAGGCGCGCCCGAAGGGTGCCGTCGTACTCCTTTCGGGGCGCGGCTGCCCCGGACGGCGGTTCGAGGGCACCCCTGCCCCGCGGGGAGGGTGGGTGCGTGAGTGCATGGTCGCGGGGGCCTGTGGGAGCAGCGGGTTCCGCGCGACACTGGAGGGAGCGGGGCGGGGACGGACCGGCACCGCCCGGGCGTGCGCGCGGGCGGGAACGGGAGTGGTCGACGGGCCCGCTCCGTGGGCAGCATCCCCCGTGCGGAAGCCGGTGGGCCGCAGGGGTCGTGGGCTCGTCGGGGCATGGCTCGCCGGGGCAAGAGCTCGTCGGCCCGCGAGCCCTCACGCCCGTGAGACGGCCGCGGAAACGGCCCCGGAAACGGTCGCGGTACGGCATCCGCGGGGACGGAACGGACCGAAGTAGAGGACGAACCGGAGAAGAGGGGGCGCGATGCGGGTGCGGGCGCGGGACGGCGCAGGGGTGCGCGAGCGGGCACGGGCGGCACTGTTCAGTCGGGTGGCGGGCCCGGAGGGGCCGCAGAACCGGGTGCGGATCCACCAGACGCCCGGTCCGCGCTGGTTCGCCCCGGGCGAGCCGATCCAGCGGGTCCACGGGGACGCCTCCATGTTCGCGGGCGGGCTGAGCGCGCTGCTGCTGCAGTCCCTGCATCCGCTGGCGATGGCCGCGGTGGAGGCGCATTCCGGGTACCGCGGGGACCCCTGGGGGCGGCTCCAGCGGACCAGTACCTTCCTGGCGTACACCACCTACGGGACGGTCGAGGACGCGCAGCGGGCGGTGGACACCGTCCGGGCCGTGCACGCGCGGGTGCGCGGCCGGACCGCCGAGGGGGTGCCGTACCGCGCCGACGACCCGCACCTGTTGGAGTGGGTGCACGTGGCGGAGGTGGACAGTTTCCTCCGCTCCCACCAGCGGTTCGGGGCGCGGCCGCTGGACGGGCCGGGGCGGGACGCGTACGTGGCCGCCGCGGCGCGGGTGGCGCGGGCCCTCGGCGTTCCGGACCCGCCGGTGACGGAGGCCGGGCTCGCGGCCCGCTTGGAGGCGTACCGGCCGGAGCTGCGCGGCACCCCGGAGGCGCGGGCCGCGGCGCGGTTCCTGCTGCGGCACCCGCCGCTGCCCTGGCCGGCGCGGCTTCCGTACGGGCTGCTGTCGGCGGCGGCGGTGGGTCTGCTGCCACCGTGGGCCCGGGAGCCGTTGGGGCTGCCGCTGCTGCCGCGGGCGGAGCGGTTGCTGTTCCGGCCCGCGGGCACCGCCGTGACCCGGGCGCTGCGCTGGGCGGTCGAGCCCCCGCCGCCCTCGGGGACGCGGACGGCGGCGGGGCACTGAACCGCCCCCCGGGGTTCGCGGGGCGGTTTCCGGGGGCGGGCCGGGCCGTGTGACGACCCGGCCCGGCCCGGGCCGGTCAGCCGAAGTCGGGGATCGGGTGGTCGGGGGTGAGGGCGGCGGCGATCCGCTGGGCGATCACGTGGGCGGAGTGTCCGTCCACGGCGGCCGGTCCCTCCGTGGTCGACACGGCGATGCTGATCCGCTCGGACGGCAGGTAGGCCATCGAGGCCGAGTAGCCGAAGAACAGCGGGTGCTGGGAGATCCAGTCGCCGAGGACGAGGACGCCCATCCCGTAGTGGGTCTTCTCCGTCTGCGCGATGCAGACGGTGGCGGGGCAGTCCGCGGTCGGGGTGCCCAGGCCGACGGTGCCCGGGTCGGTGAACTCCCGGTATGCGGGCTCCGAGAGCAGTTCACCGGAGCCGATCGCGGAGGCGGAGCGCTCCAGGTCGCAGATGTCGGTGGTCTGCACGGCGCCGGGGGCGGTGGTCCAGGAGGGGTTCCAGAAGGTGGACTCCTCGTAGGGGCCGCGGTCCGCGCTGAAGGCGTGCAGGACCGGCGTCGGGATGTCGGGGGTGGAGGAGTTGCGGGTCTCGCGGAGCCCGAGCGGCCCCATGACCTCGCGCTGGAGCAGGCGGTCCAGGCGGAGGCCGGAGATCTTCTCCAGGGCGGCGCCGAGGAGCACGAAGTTGGCGTGCGAGTAGTTCCAGTTGGTGCCCGGTGCGTAGAGGCGGTCCTCGGAGGTGGAGATCTCGACGAGTTCGTCCGCCGTCCACTGTCGGAACGGGTCCGCGCCGACGGCCGCCTGGAAGGCCGGCTGCCGCACGTAGTCCACAAGGCCCGTGGTGGAGGAACCGAGCATGCGGAGGGTGATGCGGTCGGCGTCGGGGAGGTCGGGCAGCCAGCGGGAGACGGGCTCGTCGAGGTCGGCCTTGCCCTGGTCCACCAGGCGCAGCAGGGCGGTGCCCATGTAGCTGATGGCGATGTTGCCGTTGCGGAAGTGCATGTCGGGGCGGGCGGGGACGCCGGTCATCGATGCGCCGAGGGCGGAGGTGACGACCTCGCGGCCGTCGACGCTGACGCGCAGGATCACCGACTTGAGGTCCATCTCCGTCTTGGCCCGCTGCGCGATGCGCAACACGTCGAGGGCGGGGCCTCGGTGCGGGGGCCGCGAGCTGACGCAGGCGTGACGGCGCCCGTCCCCGGCGCCGTTCTCCCGCACACCGGACGGACCACCGGGGTCGGGGGCCGCGGTGACCGGGGCTCCGAGGGTGCCGAGGAGGAGGGCCGTGGCGGCGGTGGCGACCGCGGTGGCCGTGGCCAGGCGCCGGAGCGGGGTCCGGCGCGTGCGAAGGGGACCGACCGGGCGGAGGGGGCTCATGGCGGGAGTATCGACAGCGGCCGGTCGGAAGGCCGGTGCCCGCCGGACGACCCGCGAGAACGTCACCCGTCCGACGCCACGGGAGGCCGGCGGGCGGCGGCGGAGCGGCCGGGAGACGAAGGGGCGGGACAGCGGAATGCGGGACGGCGGAGGGCGGGACGGCGGAGGGGGCGGGACGGCGGGGCCGCGCCCTCGCGTGTGAGGGCACGAACCCGCGGGCGGGCCGCAACCAGGGCGGGGCGCGGGCGTTGGTCCGGGGGGGTGGGGCGGTTCGCGGGTGTCGCCACTGTGCCGGCGGCCTCCGTGGCCGGTGGTCTCGGCGCAGCGGTGTCCCGAGGCCGCGTGCCCCTCTCACCCTGTCGTCCCTGTCGTCCCCCGTTCCATCCCTGCCGGTACCGAGGAGTTGGCCCGTGTTGCCCGAAGTCGTACGTCGTACCGGGAGGCGGGCCGCGTGCGCGGCCGTCCTGGCGGTGGCCCTGGGCCTGCCCGCCCTCGCCTCCGCCGCCTCCCTCGGTCCCGGTCTCCGGTCCGGCCCCGTCCCCGGCCCCGTCCCCGTCCTGGACCGGGACTTCGCCGATCCGGACGTGCTGCGGGTCGGCGACACCTATCACGCGTACGCCACCAACGGGGCGGGCGCGCACGTGCAGCGGGCCACCTCCACGGACCTCGTGCACTGGACACCGGCCGCCGCCGATCCGCTGCCGCGGCTCGGCGATTGGGCGGAACCGGAGCGGACCCTCGTGTGGGCGCCGGAGGTGTTCGACCACGGCGACGGCTACACCCTCCTCTACACCGCCCGTGACCGGGCTTCCGGCCGTCAGTGCGTGGGCGCCGCGCTGGCCGCCGGGCCGGAGGGGCCGTTCCGCCCGGTGGCGGGCGGGCCGCTGGTCTGTCCGGCCGCGGAGGGCGGGGCGATCGACGCCGCGAGCCACACCGAGGACGGCCGTCGGTACGTGCTGTGGAAGAACGACGGCAACTGCTGCGGGCTTCCCGCCCGGATCCACCTCCAGCCCGTCTCCTGGGACGGCGCCCGGACGGCCGGCCCGTCCGTGCCGCTGGTCGGCCGGGACCTCGACTGGGAGGGGGAGTTGGTGGAGGCGCCCACACTGGTGCGGCGGGAGGACCGGTACCACCTCTTCTACTCGGCGGACTCCTACACGGACGAGCGGTACAAGACCGGGTACGCGGTGGCCTCCGCGCTGACCGGCCCCTACGTGAAGGGCACCGAGCCCCTGATGTCCACCGACTCCTTCGGCGGGACGGTCCGCGGTCCCGGCGGACAGGACGTGGT
Source organism: Streptomyces sp. NPDC097619 (assembly GCF_040302735.1). Classification (NCBI taxonomy): domain Bacteria; kingdom Bacillati; phylum Actinomycetota; class Actinomycetes; order Kitasatosporales; family Streptomycetaceae; genus Streptomyces; species Streptomyces sp. NPDC097619. The sequence continues at coordinate 83,440 of NZ_JBEOSD010000012.1, forward strand.
GACGGGCCCGGACGGACGGGACCGGATCCTCTTCCACGGCTGGAGCCCGGACGGGTCCCGGCGGCGCGTGCTGTACGCGGCCGACCTCGGCTTCGCGGGCGGTCGCCCGGTGGTGCGCGGCAGCCGGTCCGGGTACGAGGCCGAGCGGGCCGACGTACGGAACGCTCGGGTCCGCGAGACGGCCGGAGCCTCCGGGGGCCGGGCCGTGGGCTGGATCGACCACGCGGACAGCTCCGTGGAGTTCGCGGTGTTCGCGGCCTCGTCCGGTCCCCACGTGCTGTCCGTCCGTTACGGCAACGGCTCGCTGGACGCGAACGGGCAACCCGTACCGGCCTCCCACGGGCTGTCCGTCAACGGGCGGGCCGCGGCGGGCGGTCGGATCGCCTACCCGTACACCGGATGGGACCGCTGGCGCTCGGTGACCGTGACGGTGGAACTGACGGCCGGCCGGAACACGGTCGCCCTGACCAAGGACGCGTACTACGCGGAGCTGGACCGGGTGGACGTGGCCTGAGGGTGGTCGGTGGTCGGTGGTCGGTGCGAGCGGGAGTTCCGGGGCTCGGGCCTTGCGTGGGTGGCGCGGTCAGCCCCAGCGCTGGCGGGCGGAACCGTCGCAGGTGACGGCGCGGAGCCCGGCGGGTCCGTCGTCCAGACAGGTACCGGACGGGCGGTGGCGGACCTCGGCGGACGCGTCGGGCAGGGTCGTCACCACCCAGCGCTGGCCGGCCGCCGTGTCGGAGCAGGCGACGCCGCGGAGGCCGGCCGGACCGGTCTCCAGACAGGCGCCGGTGGCGTGGTTGCGCAACCGGCTGCTCACCGCCACGGTGCTCGCACCCGGGCCTCCGCGGGCTCCCATGGCCGTGCCGGCTCCGGCGCTTCCAGCGGCTTCGGGGAAGGGCCGTACCGACCACTTCTGGTAGCTCATGCCGTTGGGCGCGTAGCTGCGCAGGCCCTGATCGAGGCTGTGGTCGAGGCAGTTGCCGGTGACCCGGTTGACGAAGATGCGGTCCTGCGGGGCCGCGGGGGCGGAGCCCGAGCCGCCGCCCGCCGGGGTGCCGGGCCGTGCGGCCGTCGTGGGAGTGCGCGTCGGGTCGGAGGAGCCGCCGGCCCGGACCGAGGTCGAGGCCGTGGGCCAGAGCCCGACGAGGGCGAGTGCCAGGGCGCAGAGCAGTCCGGCGCAGACACCGCCCGCGGCCCATGCCCAGGGTCGGCCACGGGCGGGCGGGAAGCCGACCAGGCGGCGTGCGGCGCTCCGGGCACGCAGGAGCCACAGGGGCGGCGTGGCCACGGAAGCGGGATCCTTCACCTGCTGGTGCCGGGGAGGGTGCGGTTCCCGCGACCGGCCCGTAGCGACGGGCTCCGGCCCCTCCACCGACCCCGGACCCGGCCCGAGCTCCGGCTCCGGCTCCGGGAGCACCGCCGCCCCGGTGCGCGGTTGTTGGCGGTCCGCCGCCTCCCAGAGCGCCCGGTACTCGGCGGGGTCCGCGCCCAGCGCCCGGCACAGGTCGCGGACGGTGGCCCAGGGCGGGACGGTGCTGCCGCGCAGGTAGCGCGAGAGCGAGGAGTCGCTGATCATCACCTCGGTCTCCAGCGAGCGAAGCGTGCGGCCGGAGCGCTGCTGGAGCGCCCGGAGCGCATCGCCCAACCGCCGCGCCGCTGAACCGGCCTGACCGGCCTGACCGCTGTGACCGGTCCGACCTGACTGACCGAACCGGCCGGTGTGGCCGCCTCGGCCGGTGCGACCGTCCTGACCGCCGTGGGTGTCGGGGCCCGTCATGGCCGTCGTCCCCCTTCCGGCCGCCGCAGGCGTCCCGGCCGGCCGTCCCGTGTCCCGGGACGGTCCTGTCCCGGCAGGTCAGAACCTTAGGGATCCCGACGTCGCTGAAGCAAACGGGACGGCGTTGCGGCCGCCTCCGGGCGCCGCGCAGACTCCTTCCCGTCGGGTCCGGCGGATCTGCGACAACCACCCTTCCCCCTGGGGCAGTAGGAGTGCGACCAGGGTCGGGACGACCGCCGGACGACGCCCCGTCCACCACGCGCCCCGGAACCGATCCGGACGTGCCCGATGGATGCGAATGCACATGCGACGGACGCGTGCCCGCCTCTGTCGACCCTCACGAAGGAGAAGCACATGAACACCCACCCCCGCACCGCCTCCCCCTCCCCCACCTCCTCCGCGACCGCGGCCCCGGACCCGCTCGCCCCCTCGGGCGGTGCCGCGCGGACCGGCGGGCGACGACTTCGGGCGGCGGCCCTCGCGGGTCTGCTGTTCGCCTCGGCGCTCACCACCGCGACGGTGACGGGCGGGACGGCCGCCGTGGCCGCCCCGGCCCCCGCGGACTCGGTGCAGACCTTCCGCAACAACGCGACCACCGGCTGCCTGGACGACAGTGGGCAGTACGGGATCCGTACCACCACCTGCTACGGCAACGACCACCAGAAGTGGAACGTGCACCAGTGGGCCGACGGCACCCGCGAGCTGCGGAACATCAAGACGAACGGGTGCCTGACCGACGCCCCGGCCGGCACCGTCAGCATGTACGCCTGTGACAAGGCCAAGGACCAGAGCTGGTTCGTGCACCGGTACCCGGACGGGTCGGTGGAGCTGAAGAACCAGAAGACCGGGCTGTGCCTGGACGACAGCCCGAACCACCACCTGCGCACCTTCCCGTGCGGGACCCACGCGCAGAAGAGCCCGTACCAGACCGCGGCCGTCCTGCCAGAGCTCCCCGGCCGTCTTGCGGTCGCCCAGCTGCTGTGCGCGCCGGATCCGGAGCGCCCTCAGGCACAGGGCGGGCAG